>NZ_JBFGYP010000045.1:0-21949 GCF_041587335.1 Halobacteriovorax sp. | reverse complement strand
TCTCCTTTAGTTCCAGGTGGAAGTAATTATGGAAAGACAGTTTCTGGTAATGGTCTTTCTACTCAATTCAATTCAGGTGCTCCATTTAGTGGGTTGAAGTCTGATGAATACCTCTCTTATACCAATGAAGAGATTCTAGCCAAAATTCGAGATAAGTCTAAATCATCTCTCGCTTTTGAGTTTGTCCAAAATAACTTTGATTATGTGGATACTCGAGGAGTGTATGAGAGAACTTTTAATTCTGACTCTGGAGCTAAGGGTGGCTCTCTTCATATCACAAGAGATAGTTTTCTCTACAAGGGGTATATAAACCTCGGCTACGGTGGTGGAATCGGTGTTGGGTATTCTACAGGAAAAGGTATTTTTGCAGAGGATGGAACGGTTAGTAATACAAGTTTCAATCTTTATTCACTACCTTTAGACCTCAGGCTCTTGATTGAAATACCTGTAGGTCATTTTATGAAGCTATCTTTCGCTGGAGGCCCTAGTGCAATGGGGCTAATTCAAAATAGAAGTGATAGAGATAGTGGAGATAAAGATAAAGAAAAAAAACAAGTTGGATTTGGTTACGCTGCTGAAGGTAAGGTCAAATTTAACTTAAGTTATATGTCTACTGATACTGGCTTTGAGTACTATACGAGCCACGAGGTTAGCTTTATGTCTATAGATTTGATTATGAGAACTCAGAGTTATTCAGGGTTTGGTGATGAGGATATAGAGATAAGTGGTACATCTTATGGGTTAGGTTTTACGTTTGAATTTTTATAAATTAAAGATCAAATATAAAGGAACTCGCTACCAAGGATGGCAAAAACAGACTCATACAGTTATGACTATTCAGGGCCAATTAGAAAAGGCCCTATCAGTTATATCTAAATCTGATGAAATTCATTCAATTGGCTCTGGGAGAACAGACTCTGGAGTGCATGCTCTGTCTCAATATGTTCGAGTGAGAATACCTCTAAAGATTGCTGCAGATTCTTTAGCTAAAGCTTTAAATTCTATATTACCTCCTGATATTGAATGTCTGTCTTGCGTGGACTCTAGTGATGAGTTTCACCCAACCTTTGGTGCAAAAGATAAGACCTATAGGTACATATTTAGTCTAGGTAAGAGAAATGATGCTCTGACTGCTGATATGATAACATTTCTTTCGCGTGATCTAGATATTGATAAAATGAAGTCAGCCTGTAGGGAATTCGTTGGTGAGCATGACTTTGCCGATTTTTTTACAACAGGTACCAAGGTCAGCTCAACAGTTAGAACTATTTTTGAATGTTCAATCTATGAGGAGTCACCATCTGGATTCTTAGGAAGTGTTTATCCCGAGTACCTAGTCTTTGAGGTGAAGGGAAGTGGCTTTTTAAAACAAATGGTTAGACTAATGGTTTCAACTATTTGGAATATTGGTGAGGGAAAGGTCACTGTAGAAGACTTAAGGGCTGCCCTGACTCGGCCTAGTGGAAAGAAGTTGGCCGCCGTTGCTCCAGCTCAGGGTTTATTTCTCTGTGAAGTAAATTACTAAATCCCTTCTATAAACAAGAGCTAAAAGCCTCCTCTAATAGGTCACTTTCATTGACTTTTGGGGTCAATTTCGATATTTTCAGCTGCAATAAATTTAACAAAAATGATGCAACTTGTTGTGCGGGGTAAAGATATGTCTTATACAGTAGAAACGATTAATGATTGTACAAAGAAACTAGTTTTTAATTTTGAAACTTTAGATTTGACTGCAGAAATCAAAAAAGCAGTTAAGCAAAAACAAAAAACAACTTCATTAAAAGGTTTTAGAAAAGGAAAAGCTCCTTTAAGTATGGTTGAGCAAGTTCACGGACCACAAATTGAGTCTGAAGCTCTTAATCAATTTGTTCAAAACCAATTCTTTGATGCTGTTCAAAAAGAAGAATTAAGAATAGTTGGATACCCAACTTTTGAAAATATGAATTATGACGAAGGTAAGTCAGTTAAGTTTGATGCCCTAGTTGAAATTTTTCCTACTGTAGAAGTTAAAGGTCTTGATAAGATTACTGTAGCTAAAGATACAGTTGCTGTATCTGATGAAGATGTTACTGCAATGGAAAAGAATTACCTTGGTTCTAAAGCAGAAATGAAAGAGATCGAAGAAGATGTAAAGCTTGAGACTGGTCACTTTGCAGTTATTAACTTCCAAGGTGAAAAAGAAGATGGTGAAAAGCCTGAGAATATGAAAGGTGAAGAATTTCTTCTTGAAATTGGTTCAGGTCAATTCATTCCAGGTTTTGAAGATAAAATGATTGGTATGAAGAAAGGTGAGAAAAAAGTTATCGAGCTTTCTTTCCCAACTGATTACCACGTTGAAGAGCTTAAAGATGCAAAAGTTAAGTTTGAAACTGAACTGCTTGAAATTAAGCAAAAAATGTTCCCAGAATTTACTGATGAACTAGCAAAAGAATTTGGTTTTGAGTCAGTAGAAGATTTCAAAACTAAAACAAAAGCGAACCTATTTAGCCAAAAAGAAAGAGAAGTTTCTGAGAAGCTACACCAAGAAATCCTTGAAAAGCTAATCGAAGCAAATAAGTTTGATGTTCCAGCTTCTTTAGTTTCTCAACAAGAAGCTAGCCTTAAAGAAGATCTATCAAGAAACCTTAAAGGACAAGGATTCAACGAGCAAATGCTAGGTGAGTACTTTGAAAAATGGGCCGGAGATCTTTCTGAGAAAGCAACTTTCCAAGTTCGTTCAGGTCTTATCCTTGATAACCTTGCTAAGAAATACAATGTTGAAGCTAGTGATTCTGACTTTGATGCAAAGATTGAAGAAATGGCTGCAGGTTCTGGAATGGAAGCTGAGCAAATTAAAAGTTACTACGGTTCTGATGCAAAACTTAAAGGAAACTTAATGTATGCAATTAGAGAAGAGAAAACTTTTGAAAAGATCAAAGAAGAAATTAAAGTAAAATAATTATAAAGAAATTTCTAATTATACTGGGCCCACTTTATTGTGGGCCTTTTTTTTAGAAAATATTTAGCTTATTAAATGCAGAGGCCATTTGCTGAATATACTTAGATGGAGTTTTCATCTTAGCATTGGATTCTCTAGCATTTTTTTCAACAGCATCCATTGTGATTTTAGTTTTAGCAGCTACTGAGCCGGCCTTGTTGATTTCTCTTAATTTTTCTTGTGTCGATTGATTTACTTTCATGCCCTATATATCGGGTGGGACGAAAAAAACTTGAGGAAAAATGTAGGTTATTCCTCAAGTTATTGAAACTAATTTTGAATTTGTGTCTTCATTAATCTTTCACGCTGTATAAGGTGATCGCATAGGATCCAATCATTACCGGCGCCTCTACCAACAGGTTTAAACTTTTCAGTTACAATTCTTCCTGAATCTAGAAGATCTTCACTAATGTGAACCTTAATAACTTCTCCTGTAATAATTTGACCACAACCTGGCTCATCACCATAGCTTAGATGATCTCTATAAATACATTCAAATTGAATTTTACTTTCAAGAATTCTCTTGGCCTTAATCAGCTCTGAATCTAGGGGAGTTAAGCCAGAGAGTTTAAATTCATCCTCTCCATATGGTAGCTCTATAGATGTTGTATTTATTTGATCGATAATCTCTTCACTTACAAAATTAACAACAAACTCTTTCTCTCTAAAAATATTTTTAGGAGTATCTTTCATTTGTCCATTTGAGCTCTTTATCATTGGAGAAAATGCAATGATCATTGGCTTAGCGCTGACTGCTGTAAAAAATGAGAAGGGAGCGACATTATTAGTTCCATTATCATTTACTGTTGAAATAACAGCGATTGGTCTTGGAAGTATAGACCCTATTAGAAATTTATAATTATTTGTGAACTCACCATTCGTATCAAAACTTTTCATTTTCATATTTAATCCTTTGTTTACATCCAACTTTTCCAGTAGTCCTTTACTTCGTTACTTTTAAACCACTCTGTCTGCTCTAATGGATATCTCGTATCAACCATCACAGCATATTCATCAGTATGGGTTTTATCATCTACACTGTTAAATGCTTTAGGGTGAGGTCCGTGATGAATACCTTGTGGGTGAAAAGTTAAGGCACCAGCATCTATATTATCTCTGCTAAAGAATTCACCTTGGTGATAGAAGAGAACTTCATCATAATCAATATTTGAGTGATAAAAAGGAACTCTTAAGACTCCATGTTTAGAATCTTCAAGTGGCCTTTCAACAAATGAGCATACAACAAAGTTTCTACAGACATAAGTCGTATGTCCCGAAGGAGGGATATGGTATTTGTGAGACATCACTGGGCAGATATCATAAATCGAAAGCTTAGAAGGGTATACTGATCCTTTCCATCCCTTTGCATCTAGAGGATTAAATGGGTAAGTTATTGTCGTTATCTTACCGAGCCTTTTTATTTCAACCTTATATTCTTCTAGGTCTTGCTCTGAACCAAGAGCACTTTGTGGAGTCTCAATAACTGTTTGATCATAGAGGGCATTTGGTCCAAGCATTCCTCTGTCTGGTTGTTCAAACTCAGAGTTAGATTCTATTTTAAAAATCTTTGTGGCGCTTTTAACAAATAGTTTATAAGTAGTTCCTCTTGGAATTGTGACATAGTCACCCTTCTTATAAGTAAGGTGGCCATAGATTGTTTCAAAGCACCCTTCTCCGTCATGTATAAAATACAGCTCATCAAAGTCGGCATTTCTAAAAAAACAGTCAAAGCTTACAGTGTAGTGTGCGATACTGATCGTAACGTCATTGTTTAGAAGAATCGGCTGGAAGTAGTTAACTTCTAAGTGATCCCCAAACATTGGCTTTTGACATCTAGGTTTTAGATCGCCCTCAATATTAGTCCAGTTCACTGGAGGATTCTCATGATAGATTTGGCTTACTCTTCCAAAAAAACCTTTCCTACCATGCTCTTCTTCGTAGAGTCCTTCAGGGATTTTTACATGGGCCTGTTTTGAAAATATGCCGCTTGATTTAAAGCTTTCCATTCTTATGTCCTATTTTATTTTTTAGACTTCCAATACCTTCAACAAATAATTCAATTTCATCACCAGGTTGAATCCATTTATCAATCTCTAGACCACAACCGGTACCAACTGTTCCTGACCCAAAGAGATCTCCAGGGAGAACCCATTCATCTTGAGATACATGAGTAATCATTTGGGCAAAAGAGAAATGAGAATCTCCTGACTGTCCTCGAGACCATTCCTGTCCATTAACAGTCGCCGTCATTAGTAGGTCTGGCTCAATATCATCGAACTCATCAATAGTCGTTATCACAGGACCAATAATTGAGCAGAAGTCTTTTCCTTTCGCAGGCCCAAGTCTAATGGCCATTTCTTTCTTTTGAATATCTCTTGCTGAGATGTCATTTAAAATTGTGAATCCAAAGATATGCTTTAAAGCATCCTCTTCCTTGATATTGATTCCCTCTTTTCCAACAACCATCCCAAGCTCTAGTTCGTAGTCTAAGATATTAGTGTAACCAGGCCAGAGAACTTCTTCTTCTGGGCCTATGAATCCATGAGTGGATCCTTTATAGTAAGCAGGTATTTCATACCAAGCTTCTGGAATCGGCTCATTTCTCTTCTCAAAACCTTTTGCAACATGTTTTTCGTGCGCGTAAAAGTCTCTGTAAGTAGCAATCTTATCTAGTGGTTTCGCTAGCGATATACTTTCATCATCAAGCTTGAAAAATGTAGGTGTTCCATCTTTAAGTTTTAGGTCTCCAACAAGTTTTAAAAATTGAAAGAGTCCGTAACTTTCTTGAAGAGCATCAAGAGGATCATCACAGAAGTTTAAAACTTCAAAGAGTGAGCTAGGAAGAGTTCTATCAGCACGTTCATAAGGGTTGAAACGTCCCTCTCTCTCATAGTCACATGCCCATACAAAGTTTGGATCAATAATGATCCCTTCATTCTCGTCTAATATTCCTAGTCTTGTCTTCCCTCCAGGAATTAAATTATTTCTATAATGACAAATTTTCATAATTAAGCTCTCCCAAATAGTTCGTTGTACTTTGGAAGGATTTTTTCCATCGCTTCAAAGTAATGCTGCATTTCTTCCTTGTTTCCAAGGGAAACTCTTACATAGTCAGGCATTTCATTTGCCTTTAAAGGACGAATAATCACACCTTCGTTTAAAAGGTTTTCATACATCCACTCACTTGCTTCAAGTGAACCTGTTTTATAAGTGATAAAGTTTGTGATTGATTTGATTGGATTAAAATCATGTTTCTTCAAAAACTCAAAAGTTTCATCATATCGTTTGGTATTATTTTTTAGTGTTCTATTTAAATGAGGAGTATCACTTAGTGCTCCTCTGGCCCCTAGTTGTCCAATGAGGTTTGGTTCAAAAGGAAGTTTTACTTTACTTAAGTTTGAGATTAATTCATCGTGAGCAAACCCGTAACCAACTCTAATACCTGAAAGACCATAGGCCTTAGAGAACGTTCTTAAAGTAATGACATTGTCGTAACGGTAATCCATAGAATCAGGATAATCATCACAGTGTTGAGCAAATTCGAAGTATGCTTCATCTAAAAGAACAATGACATGGTCTGGAACATATTCCATAAGGTAATCAAATTCTTTTTTGGTAATATAAGTTCCAGTAGGGTTGTTTGGATTGGCAATATAGATGGCCTTCGTTTTATCTGTAATTGACTTTGCAAGTGCCTCTACATCAAAACGGTAGTCACTAGTAAGAGGTACTTTCTTTAAATTTGCACCGACACTTCTAGCTAAAATATAAAACCCTATAAAAGTATTATCACATGTTAATACTTCATCTCCTGGTTGAAGGAATGCCCTTGCAATATAGGCCATAATACCTTCACTTCCATTTCCTAGAATTATATTTCCTGGTTTTAGGTTATAGAGATCACATAGAGATTTCTTTAATTGGTATGCATGCATGTCTGGATATCTATGCAGCTCCCAAAGACCCCCAGTCATTTCTTTAATAGCAAAAGGAGATGGACCTAGAGGGTTTTCATTACTCGCTAACTTTGAAATCTTTTTAAGACCTTTCTCTCTAGCAACCTCATCAATTGGCTTTCCTGCTTGATATACTTTTAAGTCTTTTAAATAGTCAGGAACTAAAGTTCTTCCTAGCTTTTCCATTGGGTCTCCTTAATTAATGCATATATAATTATTTATCATTTCTTAGGCCTTTTGTGTTCATGAAATTCACCTTGTAACAAATGAGTATGCTTTTTATAATGATTGAATGGAAACAAAGTATTATTACGGACAATTTACCGAAGAGCACCTTAACTTACTGAAAACAGGAATATCTCTTTATAATGAAGATAAGTTTTGGGAGTGCCATGAGGAGATAGAAGACCTCTGGCTTGCTGATTACGGTGACGATGCGCGCTATGTCTATTGGGTAGTCATCCAAGTGGCCACCTCTCTCTATCACTATTTAGATGGTAACTTAAATGGCGCAGAGGGAATGATCCGCAAGGCAAAGAGAAAGCTAGATATATGCGAGAAAAAGAATGTAGAGACCGAGCTTCTTTATAAGTATCTGAGCTGGGAAAAATTTAAGAAAATAATTAGAAAAATTCCTGAAAAGAGTACCATTGATGATTATAATGAACTCTATTCATTTAAATTTAAAAATCCAAATCATTGGGAAAAACTATGACTAGACCAGTTAAAGCAATACATAAGTCTTTAAGCTTATTAAAAGAAGACAAGGTAATCCTTCTACTCTCATTTATCCCCGTGCTAATCGGTATTATAGCTTACTACTATATTGGTAACCTTTTCTATGTTGATCTCTTAGATTGGGGAAAGAATCTAGTTGCTGAAAAAGTTGGAAATAGTGAATGGCTCAGCTATGTCGCATGGATATTTACGGCCATTTTAACAGTCATTCTATACTTCTTAGTGAGCTGGACATTTGTTTTATTTGTTTCAATTATCTCATCACCATTTAATGACATTATATCTGGGAGAGTAGAAAAGAGATTACTTGGTGAAGTATCTCCCGATTTTAATACTGAGAAATTCTTTAAACGAATTCTCACTGTATTAGTGAATGAATCAAAGAAGATTTCTTTCATTCTTGTCTTGTCGGTTCTCTCATTTATTTTAGGCCTATTCTTTCCTCCAATTGCGTTTTGTGTTTCAGCGTTATTGTTAGCAATTTCATTTCTTGATTACTCGTGGTCAAGAAAAGAGCTAAGTTTTAGTGAATGTATAAATAGCTTAAGAAAGTCCTTTTTAACATATTTGTTAACTGGGTGTGTTTTTATGGGGTTAATCTCTATGCCAATTCTGAATCTATTTATTCTACCTTTTGCTGTTATCTATTACTCTGTACTTTTTTATAGTAAAGAAAATGAGCTCAAAATTTGAAAACGAAATTTTTAATTCAAGGTCCAAGAGATAGAGACAAGGTTGTTTCTTTATTTCCTTTTTTTATTAAATTGAATGAGCTTTTTCCAGACGCAGAAGTGAATGTCATAATTGATAAGGGACTTGAGGACGTCTTGGAACTTCTTCCGCACAAGGTTAGAATTTATCCTCTTCCTGCAGATTTAAATACAATTGTAGGGATTCACAAGTTTGCAGTAAACGTCACTGATGTATTTAATATTGATCACTTCTTCGATTTCTCATTTGATTATAAAGGAGCACTAACGGGATTTTGCTTTAGAGCAAAGAATAGAGTTGGTGAAAACTCTGGGGGAAAACGTCTCTTATATACTAAGAAGATGGATATTGCCGCTAGCTCGGCAGCACTTGATTCAATCTCTATAAACTATTTAAATACAGTATTAGATAAAGAGATGAATGATTTCTTCTATAAGTTACCTGAGTCTGAAGATAATCAAGCCGAGAGTAATGTTCATCAATTATTTGAGACAGAAAAGCCAAACTTCTTCTTACTAAAAAATACAGATAAAGACTTTGAACTATGGAAAGAGTTCTTACTCCTAATGGAGAGTGGAATTGCAGTTATTTGGGATATGAAGAATCTTAGTCTTTGGCAAGAATTTAAATCTGATGAAAATCTAAAAGTAGAACTAATTATACAAGGTGAAGTGGAAGGACAGAGCTTTCTTCCTGAATTAATTAAGAAATCTGAATATGTGATCACTGATGATAAGTCTTTAGCTCATGCTTGTATATTCTTTGAGAAAAGGGCCTTCTTGTTCTCTGAAGATAGCTATACGAGAATTCATTCAAATTATTTTTCAAGTGTAGAGGATCTTATCATTACAGAAGATAATGATGTTGTTGAAATATTTAAAGATGGAAAGAAGAAAGAGATTAGAGTCATGGACGAAGTGTTAGACCTCATCCATGACGTTATGAAATTATGATTTAAAATTTTCTAAATTTTCTACAATTGAAGACTTTTTTTCTGTTAAGTCTTTATGTTCTTCCTTAACTTTTGCAATAACTTCATCTTTTGCATTAGAAATAAACTTTTCGTTAGATAGCTTTTTATCAAGCTTCTCTATTTCTTTTTCTGTTTTTAAAAGATCTTTTTCAAGCTTTTTAATTTGCTCTGTTAAGTCAATCGATCCATCTAGTGGGATGAATACTTCTGTATGCGTTGTTGCCTTCATTACAGACTTTGTTGGCTTCTGTGCATTTTTATCTTGTACTGTTAATGATTTTACTTTTGCAAGATCTGCAAATCCTTTCTCTGTACTTTTAAAGAACTCTAGTAGATCAGCTTGATCTGTAAATAAAGAGGCACTTATCTCTTCTTTTGGTTTTAGGTTCAGAGAAGATCGTAAGTTTCTAAGTGAAGTTACAACTTCGATAAACTTATTCATCATGTCTTGATCTTTATCAAATGATAAACTCTTATCAAACTCAGGGTAGTCCTGGATAATGAGTAAGTCTTCGTCCTTATCTTTTAGATGACTCCAAAGCTCTTCAGTTATAAATGGTGTAATAGGGTGTAGTAGAGTCACAATTTGTCTATAAGAGTACTTAAGAACTGACGCTCTTCTAATCATTGCAGCTTCATCATCTCCATGAAGTACATTTTTTGAAAGCTCAATAAACCAAGAACAAAACTTATCGTAAACAAATCCATAGATCGCCGAACAAGAGTCATCAAATCTATATTCTTCCATAGAGTCATTCATAATCTTAGTTACTTCATTTAGCTCAGATAGGATCCACTTCTCCTGCTGGTCTAAGTCTGTAGGTAGAGTTGATTCACCTTTTTCTAAAAATGGAGAGATAAATCTAAATGCATTCCAAATTTTATTAATGAAGTTTCTATACCCACTAATTCTTTCAGGATCTAGGTTTAAACCTCTATTGTAACCAGAACCTGCTGCCAGTGTGAATCTAAAAGCATCAGCTCCATACTCCTCAACAGTCTCTAATGGATCTAGACCATTACCTAGAGACTTACTCATCTTTCTGCCAAGTTTATCTCTAACTAATGCATGAATATAAATATCACTAAATGGTTTCTCTCCAGTAACTTTCTTAGACATCATCATCATTCTAGCAACCCAGAAGAATATAATATCAAAACCAGTAACTAGGCATGAAGTAGGGAAGAACTTATCGTACCCTCTCTCCTGCATTCTCTCTTTATTTGGCCAACCAAGTGTCGTCATAGGCCATAGTCCAGATGAGAACCATGTATCTAGTACATCAGGGTCCTGAGTAATATTATCGCTATTACATTTTGAACAGCTAGTCTCATCAGTTTCACTGGCCCACTGGTGTGAACAATCACCACAGTTAAATACTGGAATTTGATGACCCCACCATAACTGGCGTGAAAGACACCAGTTTCTTGGCTCTTTTAACCATGAGTAGTAAGTGTTTTCCCACTGCTTTGGAAAGAATTTAGTATCTCCATTTTGAACCAACTCAAGAGCTTCTCTAGACATGTCTTGAACATCTAGAAACCATTGTTTAGAAACCATTGGTTCAATAACAGACTTTGATCTATCTCCATGACCTACTTGGTGAACATGCTCAATCTCTTTTACATAAGCACCGATCTCTTTAAGTTTTTCAACCACAAGCTTTCTGGCCTTCTTAGTTGTCAGACCTTTAAACTCACCAGTTGTCTCACTAAGTGTTCCGTCTTTATTTAAGATATTGATAATTTCTAAGTTATGTCTTTTTCCAATTTCAAAGTCATTGAAGTCATGGCCAGGAGTTACTTTTAAACAACCAGTTCCTTTTTCAATATCTACATACTCGTCACCAAGAATAGGAACTTCTCTATTAGAGATTGGAACGATTGCCGTTTTTCCAATTAAGTGAGCAAATCTTTCATCATTAGGGTTTACTGCTACAGCTGTATCTCCTAAGAGTGTCTCAGGTCTTGTTGTCGCAATTTCTAATTTTATATCACTGTCTTTTACTGCGTAGTTAATATGGTAAAAGGCACCCTTGACTTCTTTGTGCTCAACTTCAGCGTCAGAGATCGCAGATTGAAGGACCGTGTCCCAGTTGATGATGTAGTCAGATTGATAGATTAGTTTTTCGTTATAAAGTGTTACGAATACTTTTCTGACGGCTTCGTTTGCCTCTGGATCCATTGTGAACATGGAATAGTCCCAGTCTGGTGACGCACCCATTGTCTTTTGCTGTTGAGCGATAATTCCGCCGTATTCATCCTTCCATTTCCAAATCTTTTTAAGAAAATCTTCACGAGAAAAGTCGTGTCTAGTTTTTCCCTCTTCAGCTTGTACTTGTTTTTCTACTACTGATTGAGTGGCAATACCTGCATGATCCATTCCTGGAAGCCATAGAGATTCAAATCCCTTCATTCTTTTCCATCTAATTAGGGTGTCTTGATTTGTTACATCTAGAGCGTGCCCAGCATGAAGCCTTCCTGTGACATTAGGTGGTGGCATTATTATACAGTAGCTCTCTCCAGTTTTTCCTGGTCTTGGCTTAAAGTATTTCCCATCTTCCCAGGTCTTATACCACTTGTTCTCAACTTCGTTTGGTGAATAAGTGGTAGAAATATTGCTTGTTTCATCAGCAGACATAATTAGACTTCCCATTAGTAAATTTACTCTTAAAAATGCTGAAACTATAACATAAGAGGTACGCTAGAGAAATCATTTGCTAGGCAAAGTAGCCAAGAATAGTACACGTCGCTATGCGTTCTTTATTGTGGAAAGAAAACTCCATATAAATAGATAATAGCTATATAATAAAGAATAAAAAAATTAAGGAGTTAGAGTGAAAATATTTATAAGATTTGTCGCCATTTACTGTTTATTCTCTCAAATGGCCCTCTCGTATGAGTGGTCTAGTACTTCATTAAGTTATTTAAATGGATCAAATTTTGAGCTAGGTGACAATAATCGAATTGAATACACGTTTGAGCATGCTGGGGGTTGGGAGTATGGAGATAACTTTTTTTGGTTTGATGTGACTGATCCTCAGTCATCTGATGATTCAAGTAAGACTGCTATCTATGGAGAGTGGTCTCCAAGACTTAGTTTTGGAAAAATATTTAATTTCTATAGTAATGAACGATTCGTTAAAGACGTCTTGTTAAGTACAACGTTTGAGCATGGAAAAAGCTCTGTAGCGACGAGATCAAGACTAATTGGTGCAGGGGTTGATTTAAATATCCCTCTCTTTAAATTTTTTCAAGTAAATCTATACCTAAGAGACAATCTCGATTCTAAGGGTACAAGTTTACAGACAACAATTGCTTATAACCTTCCTCTAGATATTTCAAAGAAACTCTCTCTCTACTATAGCGCTTATATTGATATTGTTTTCAATAGTGAGGGGAGTAGATCTGATAATTCATATGTCACCTCTCATTGGCATACAGGACAACAGTTAGCTTATGATGTTGGAAAAGCTTATGGTCATGCTGATATTGCATACCTAGGAATGGAGTATCAGTACTGGAGTCGAAAGTATGGAATAGAGGGTGCTCCAGTAGAGAATAATTTAAAGTTACTAGTTAAGTGGATGTTTTAAATATCTAATAACCAGTCATTCACTGGCTCTGGAAGTGTTTCTGGCTTTGTATACTTCGGATCTGGTTTAGGGAAGAGGTCTTCTTTTTTTACTTTAAGAGGAGTCATATCGTCTTCTGGAACCCAATCATTTGATGGTTCTGGCAAGTTGGGTATTTCGGTATTATTTTCGTCCTTAGTTGGAAAGAGTTTTATATTTCCTAGAACATCATCAATTTTTTTGAGCGTAGACTCTTGATTTGTTAATTCTCTTGAGTATTTAAACATTTTTAAGTTGTCTAGGTTTGAGAGCATAGGCATTTTTTCAAAGCTAGTTGTTTGGTAAATTGTTTTAGAAAGAAATGCTAGTCTATTTATTGTTTTAAAATGCAAAGGCCTTAAGAGAAGGTTTATTTCTTCAGCCGTGGAAAGCTTAAAAGTCCTAACCCATGGGATTAAAAGTGTGATTTTCTTATCTAGTTTTAATAACTCAATATTTTGTAATCTTTTACTCTGCGCCTTTTGAGTTAAGTATGTTTGATAATATTTATATTTTATAATAATTTTTAAATCTTTAATTACCGCCTTTAGGATCCAGCGAGGGAAAGGGTGTAAATCATTGCTGGAATCTTTGGCTATCTCTGTAAGTTCATTGATTGTTTTTTGGTCAATTCTTAACGGTCTATATTCAGAAGTATTGAAATAAGATAATACCGTTTTATAGATCTCCATTTTAGATAGAATGAAGAGTTCTCTTTTTGGGATTTTACTGAAGAATGTATCACTTATAACAATACTTGTAAGTAGCTCATCTTTATCTTCTCTACTTAAAGGGTAGTGATTAATTGAATTGATTAGGATTCTGTATTCACTAGGCATATCTGTAATATTTAAGTTGATTTTACCTTTGTAAGCATCTCTAAAGTCAGTTGCTAGAGTGCTTGATATGAAAAATAATAAAACAGTTAGAATTCTCATTTGGCACCCTTGTTCTTGTTTAAGAGTGAGTCATTTGTTTTTTGTACTTTTTCGGGATTCATTAAATAGAATTTTCCATGATAGGGAAGGATTAATCTATCATCCATATTAATAATAGAGCTGACCCATTTAAAGTTACTCAATGTACTTACTTTTTTAGTTTTAGGGTCTAGAGAGGCTGCCTCGTAGCTTTCTTCTCCATTTATTCCTTTAGTATTTTGAATAAAGTAAATATTATCATCTGAGCTGTTACATATGATTGATCCTCTATCATTGTACTTACTATCGTAAATGATACTTCCCTTTGATATTTGAAAGTTCTTTCGAGAGTATTGAGTGATTGACGAATATTTTGAGACAGATCTTATTCCAAATGAGCCAATATAGAGTTTTTCTTTGTGTGTGCACAGTTCATATTTTGAGTATTCATTTTCAGCTTTAAGTAGGAGATCACTCTTTCCTGTATTTCGATTAAATTCAATAAGTCCTGAAATTGCATTTCCGTTTAAGTCTGTGAATAATACAGACTTATCATTAAGCATTACTCTTTGAGGTATAAAGTAGGGGTTTTTAGTATTTTGTAGCTTTATTTCAAAAGAAGATCCAAGGTTTCTTAGTCCTATAAAACTTATAATCATTTTATATGGATTGAAAAAAGATACCCAGGAATCATTTAAGTGTAGACGGGCATCTACGCCTTCTCCTATTTTTCGAATTTTTTTCTCACCATAGTTTGAAATGTATATATTATTTAATTTTCTTATACTCAGATAGGTGTGAAAGTTTTCATTTTGCTCAATAAGTTGAAACTTTTGACTTGGGCTTGAAGTGACCTTGTATTGTGAGCCTTCTTTTCCTTTTAATACTTCTTCTACATTGTAGTTCGTAGATAGAAGTAAGCTCCCAGATCTTCTTTGATAATAAGAGAATTTACCATCTTTAGAGATGAATCTAAGATTGTTAGTTGCTTGTTTGGTCGAAATCTCAGGTAATTTTACCTCAGCACTTACACTTGTAATAAGTAGAAAGAATAGAACAATATACTTACTTAATACCATAAAGAGTCCATGTTTCTAGAGGGTGAAGTTCTTTATAGTTTGCAACAGCATTGAAAATCATATTCCAAGCTATATTTCTTGGTGTATGAATATCTGATATTGCTCCTCTAAATACTAAAGTCGTTTTATCTTTATCCTGTATGATGCCATCAATAATGAAGGGAACAGGTTTACATTCATTCATTGATATTCTTTGAAAAATATTTGGATATAAGTCTTCTGCGCAACCAATACCGTGGATAATACCTGTCTTTGTATTTTGAAAGAAGAACTTTAGAGCAGTCAGGTTTCGTATTAATTTAGATTCTTTCTTTAGAGAATCGTTGATTAGATTGGAAGTAGCATATTTCTCATTAGAGAATGAAGTTGGGAAATAGTCATATAATACTTTGCCTTCATATAATAAGTAATCAATTAGTTTCGTTTCAAAGTAAATATTTTTTGGACAATGAATAGATGTACAATTACTTGGATCATATACAATATGACAGCCTGTCTTGTAACCAAGCCTGTTTGGGTTATAGATATTCGAGTTGACCAATTTACACTTAACATCAAAAGGAGTCCTCTCTGTTTTCTTTATTATTTTAGAGATAACTAGGTCTTCAGATAGGTTAGTGTTTCTTGATGCTCCTGGAACATATGGATAGCACTCTTTTAGTTCTGTTGCTAAGTTTTTAAAGCAAATTTTCAGAGGCCATCCATTTGAGTTGTTAGCTTTAATATTTAAGTTTGCAAAAGTTAGATTAGCCTCAGAAGCACATGTGAATTCAGTTGATGAGTACTCAGATTTCCTAAAGTGACTTAGGAGTCTATGAGTATTTACTATTCCTTCATTGTCTACTGATCCAGGGCAGTCGTGGTATTTTGTTACTAATTGAGAATTGTTATAAGAGTCCGATAGGTCATTACAATTTTCTAGTGGATAGGTTGAAAGATGATTCTTATTACCGTTTGATAGACAGTATTTTGGCTCATTTTTAAACTTTAAGGCACATTTTCTTAAATCATTCTTAGTAATATTCTTTTTTCCTAAGACATTTTTACACTTAAACTTTAAAAGATAATCAGGCTTCTCTCCTGTTGCAACTTGTGACCATATATCTTTTGCTAAGTATTTATCACAAAAGTTTTTCTGATTATCGATATTTTCACAAAGATTTTTGAGGTAAGTTCTTTGGAAGTAAGGTACTTGAGGAATAAGTCTTTCTGCCGTATTGATTCTTGATTGAAGAACGGATCTTCTATTTCTCTGTATTGTACTCAGAGCTGGAAGGATAGTCTTAGCTTTCTCTCCTCGGCTTATCGTTTCATGTAATCCACAAAGAAAGGGAGTGTTTGGATTTTTTTGCCAGTCATTTAAAATTTGAATACATTGATTCTCTGTTGTTGGAGTTAGAAGATTTATATTCTTCATCGTCTTAGAAAGATTAGGTGTTTCAAATAGCTTACCGAGCTCTTTATTGTTAATACATTTCTTTTTAAAATATAATTCTAAAAAATTACTTCTAGTTAAAAGTGCTCGTTTTCTTTCATTATCTTTATCAATGTAATTTACAATAACTCTATTCACTAGACCTCTTGAGGTCTTAATTAAATTATTTTGAAAGAGTGAAATAAGTCTACATTCATCTTTTTGATCTTTTAGAAAATTTAAATATCTGTTTTCACTATTTAGGAGAAGGGACTTTACAAAGAAGGGATCAAGTTTAATCTCTTTAACTTGATTATCGTCTGTAATAAGTAAACTCTTGGTCTCGGCTTCTTTTATAAGAGCTGAGTACTGAGTTTTTTCAATGTCTATTATTTCTAGTAAAGACTCTATAATACCAGGAGTTGTTTCAATCTTAGCTTCTAGGTCTTCTTGTGAGTAAGTAGGAAATATATAAGCCTGGGACATAAGCCCCAGGCAAAGAATTATTTTATAAAACTGTTTTTGCCAAAATTGAGGCAACATCTTCGATTTCAACTGCATCAGTATTAGTCTTCTCATTCTTTGATGAGTGAAAGTTAATCATGCAATATGAACAAGCCGTCGCTAGTTTTGGAGCTTTTGTTTCTCCAATTTGCTCAAGCCTCTTCTCAGCAAGGTGACCACCTTCTG
This sequence comes from Halobacteriovorax sp., assembly GCF_041587335.1. Lineage (GTDB taxonomy): Bacteria > Bdellovibrionota > Bacteriovoracia > Bacteriovoracales > Bacteriovoracaceae > Halobacteriovorax. The sequence goes on along the minus strand of NZ_JBFGYP010000045.1, from coordinate 4,880 downwards.
GAAGCTCATACCACATGTTTCCACCACCCATTCCACAGCACATTGCCTTATCTTTATTCATCTCCATTTCTTTAATACTTGCTCCTGAAGCTTTAAGTATTTCTCTTGGAGCATTGTATTCGCCATGATGACGACCTAAATAACAAGGATCGTGGAATGTAAGCTCTTCATTAAGCTTTTTCTCTGGTTTTAGTTTACCACTTCTGATCAATTCCGCCAGTAATTCAGTGTGGTGAACTGTTTCAAATTCACCATCGTCGAACTTTCCATACTCTTTTCCAATTGTATGAAGACAGTGAGGACAATGAGTAACGACTTTATCAAAATCATACTGGTTCATATTGGCGATGTTCTCAATTGCAATTTCGTAGAATGAATACTCATCACCAAATCTTCTTATTGGGTCACCATTACATTTTTCAGTTTTCCCCATTACTGCGAAACTAACTCCTGCTTTTGTAAGAAGCTTTACAGTATCTTGAACAACTTTTTGATTATTAGCATCATAAGATCCAGCACAACCAACATAGTATAAGAAATCAACTTTCTTACCGGCTTCTATGACTGGAACATCCATTCCATCTGCCCAGTTGAACCTATCATCTTGTGTGATTCCCCATGGGTTTCCGTTGTTTCTAACTTTATTTACAGCGTCAGCAGCAGCTGGTGGAATATCACCTAGAGTAAGAGTTTTATATCTCTTAGCTTCCATAATGATGTCTACGTGCTCAATATTTGCTGGACACTCTTCCATACAAGCACCACAAGTTGTACATGCATCTAGCTCATTAGAGGCGTATAGTGGGTTCTCCCAGATATCTGCGTCTTTTTCACCCTTGGCCTCAACTTCTTGAACAAAATCTCTGGCCTTCGTGATGATTGTTTTTGGATTTAGATTCTTGCCTGCATTTAGGGCAGGACAAACATTTGTACACCTTCCACACTCAACACAAGTTAGTAAGTCTAATCTATTTTTTGCTGTTAATTCTGATAGCCTACCTAGACCAAATGTTTCAGCAGTCTCGTCCTCAAAGTCCATTGGCTCTAAGACGGCTCCTCTTCTTGGTGGAGTAACGAGAGCTTGAAAAGGTAATAAGAAAATATGGGCAAACTTTGAATGACCAATACTTGCAATAAATGCCATTGTATTTGCCATGTGTAGGAACCAAAGAACTCTATACGTTGTAGCAAGTGCTCCATCACCAATATTAAATGTTTGGAATAGGCTCGCTAAACACCAACCAATTGGTGCCCAAGTTCTTTCACCTTCTGGCATTCCTGTTCCAAGAATTCTTATCCCTTCAATTAAGTAACCAATGATTACAAGAGCTGAAAGCATACCGTACATGAATAATTCTTGTTTTGGCTTTGTTGACGAAAGATATTCTGGTTTATTTATATATCTTCTCTTAAATGCCATTGCGATACCTGCTAGAACCATTAGTCCTGCGAAGTCGGCAGCAAAAGAAACTACAATATATAGTGGCCCTTTAAATATTTTAAAAGGAGTATCATAATGAATGGCAACTAAGTCGGTAGCAATCCATAGAATAAAGAATCCCCAAAAGATCAGTCCGTGAAAGATTTTAACATCTTTAGATCTAGGAACTTTTCCTGTTAATAATGCTGTCTTAAAGAATGCGCCCCAGTTTAGTTTTTCTGGAAGTAATTTCTTTAGCCCCTTAAAACCTTCGCCAGCAGTGACAAATAACATCTTGTCATAAAACCCTTTGGCCATGTAGGCGAGACTTGCAAAAAATAAAACATACATCGCCGTTTTAAATGACGGGGGGATGTTCCACAGAATTTCGCGTGTTGCCATAGTTGCGTCCATAACTCTTCTCCTAGAGTGATTAAGCTAATCAATTTTCTTTTCAGTTTCCTAAATAGAATAGTTGATTTAGGGTAATAAATGAATGAGAAATTTTAGGTACATAGGCCATTTCGATAAATATGGCGGGCTGTAGGGATAAAAGTTGATTAAAACACTATTAGAATCCAAGATCATAAGTATTAATATAGTATTATTATTGTTTTTTTCAATCAAACTATTCCTAAAAAACAAAAATTGGAAAGAATATAGACAGCTTGAGTATCTGACTCTTCTACTCTTTTTGATCGTTCCTCTTCTTAACTTAGACCCTAATGTTGCGTTGAACCTTTCTGTCACGTCATTGGGTGGATTTATTGCTTACTTAGTCTATCCACAATTGATTGCTCAGTTAGATGATAATTCACTCAAACAGAAAAAGAGAGCAATTAAGAAAATACCATTTTTATTTATAGTAATATTTTTTACTCTTTCAAATCACGTAGAGCCACTATACGTATACACTCTAGCTGGGCTTTCGATTTTATTTCTTAAAAGGAGTTTAGCGAGTGCGTTTTTTTCCTGGCCATTGCTTCTATCGGGTTTTTTTGAAAACTCCGCTATAATGGTAGCTCTAGTTACCATTTCTTTTGCTATGGGAATTTACTTATTTGAGGATAAGAATGCTTAAAAATATTATTGTTACTTTATTTATGCTTATTGTCGCTTCTTGCTCTAAGGTTGAAACGATAGGATTGAAAACACACCATTTTAATTCAAAGCCTAAGAGAATTATCTGGATTCAAGTTGCAGGTCTTACTGAAGAGCATTTTGCGTTATCCAAATTCACTCGCTCTGTTGTCGAAGAGAAGACTTCATTTGAAAAGTCGGCCTGTATGGGAAAAATGTGGAACTTTAACCTATATGAGCTGAGACCAAATTCAACAGAAGGATTTCTTTCCCAGTCATTTGGAACAAAGAATATTTCGGGTCAGTGTAGTGACTATGAGAACCAGCCGCTATGGGAGTATTTTCACAATATAGGGTTTAAAGTTAGCGCTCTTGAAAATGGTGTAAGCGATAAACAGTCACTAGTTAATGCGTGGAAATGTAAGTCAGAAAAAAATAAAATCTCAGAAAAAATGAGTCTTTGGAAAATGACTGATACTTCTAATGAATCAGCAAAAAGGTTTCATTTTCAAGAGAAAATGGACTTTATAGATGGGGAAGTTCTCTACGATAGAAGCTGTAAGGCCGGAATATGTTACGCCACTCTTTATAATAATGCTGTTGAAATGCATAAGAATCTTATGAAAAGCTCTATTCGAAGTATGTTGATAGTAAGAGATTTTAGTCTTGAAAACTCAATACAAAGAAAAGATATAGAAAACTTGAGAGAGAGAGTTGGAAGTATTGAGAAGCTTTATGGATACTTTTTAAATGAGGCCAGTAAAAATAGAGAAACACTAGTCGTTCTCACTGGTTCTGGTGGTCGAAATATTGAACTACCTAGAAGAGGAAAGCAGTGGGAGAGTTTTGATCAAAAGGGAAGCTATGTGCTCTATAAGAGAAACTCTCTAATGTCTCCTGTCCTGTCAGATGGAGCAGGAGCTGAGAATTTCTGTGGCCTATTTGATGAAAGTGAAATCTTCAAGAGATTTTTATGGTCTCCTGAAGAACAAAAGATACCTCTAGATTATATAAAGCTCTAGAGAGCGCTGTTTATTACCTCGTCCTTTGTGATGAGGTAGTAGGTTTTACAGTAGTCACATTTAGCCTCTAGCTCATCTTTACTTTCAAAAACATCATCAATCCCAGATGACATACAAAGAGAAGAGATAGATTGAACCATTCTTTCTCTCGAACAATTACACTTAAACTCAACAAGCTTACTACCTAGGAAAGTGTGCCCAAGATCTTCAAAATGTTTTTGAATAACTTCTTGTTTAGTTGTTGATTGAGAAAATAAATCTTGAATGTGTTTTTGTGATTTTATCCAATATTCTTTGGGAGTAAGTTGAGTTGTTTCAACTTCTTCTTTATTTACGTTTGATTTAGGTAGTTGTTGAATCATCACACTCTGGTCTGAATCTTCACTTATGTAAATATCGGCCTTAAGCTGGTAAGAGTCTTTAAGAATCTTGTTCACAACCTCATGAAATCCAATATTATTTAACTCTATGACGGAAGTGTAGGGAGAAGGGTTGTTAGGAAAAACCTTAGAAAGCCTACAAGTACCTGTTATTTTGTCTGGGAAAGAATTAAAATTTTCTGGCATAAGAAGAGTTCTCATTCTTCCTGCAAAATTCATTTCAATTTTTAATTTAAAATAAGGATCGGCCGAGTCAATAAAGAGACCAAGACCCTCACCAGACTTAAGTGTCGAAATTAAATTTTGTGCAGTAAGTATAGAATCTCTAAAGTAAGCAAATCCTTTAGATTTAACATCATGAATAATTGCGAGGTCATGAATAAGCTTCTGTCCATCAAGGAAGTGAACTGTGAAGTTATTTTCGGAATCTAAAAAACTATATAATCTACTGTCATCTATCATTATGCTTTTAACCTTTTTTTGCTATGATTACTTCTCAAATCTTTAACACGATGAGACTTGTTGTGTCATGGGGAAAATCTTGTGCTGAGCGTATATTTATATAAAAAATCTAGTGAAATTTATAACTTCGACTTCTTGGAAAATTCTGAAGAAAAAGTTGTAGTGATCTGTCCCCATCCTATGGCCGCGGATTCATTGCGATCTAAAATTTCGGACCCTTCTCGCGCTGAAGTGATAACAATTTCAAAGTTCTCCTCAGATCTTTTGAAGGAAATAGATAGTGAAATTGTTTTAAAAAGAAAAGCTGACCTACTTGGACAACTTGCAACTATTTGGAAGAAGAAGTTAAGCGACTTTGCTGCAGACTCCTTCTTCGATAGCTTTAATTTATTTACGGAGCTGCGTGGGTACACTCTGGATTTTGAAATGATCAAAGAGGTTCTACCTTTTTATGATGAGGCCATTCAAAAGAGTTTACCAATATACTGGATGTATTTTGAGCAACTTGGAATTATT
>NZ_JBFGYP010000044.1:0-22067 GCF_041587335.1 Halobacteriovorax sp. | reverse complement strand
GATAGCTTTAATTTATTTACGGAGCTGCGTGGGTACACTCTGGATTTTGAAATGATCAAAGAGGTTCTACCTTTTTATGATGAGGCCATTCAAAAGAGTTTACCAATATACTGGATGTATTTTGAGCAACTTGGAATTATTGATGAGCATAAGGCAAATGAAATTCTCTCTCATAACTTGAAAGTGGGAATTAAAGATGAAGTCGAGACGACATATTTATTCTGGGGCTTCAATCATATAAACTCAGGACAGGTTGATCTATTTAACTCTCTATCAATTAGAAATAAAGTAATCATACCTTTTTCAGAAGAAGTCTTTAAGCAAACTAGACCAGGCGACTGGATAAGATGGTTTAAAGCAGATGAAATAAAAGAAGAGCTTGCCAGCTTTGAGAAAAATATTAAAACATATTTCTTCCCAAAGAAGCGATTAGCTCAGAAGCTAAAAGATGTTCTTTCTGTAGAGGATCCAAAGCAGCTTCTCCTAGGTGAGAAGAAAGTCACTCTTGATTCCTGTTTAGAAGTGAGTGTATCGCCAACTCAGTTTAGAACTACAGCAGATCTTTTTAGTGCGTATACGAAAAGAGCTATTGATGAAATTGAGAACTTTGTTGGAGAAGGTATTGAGACTGAAAGTCTCGTGGAGATGATTCAAGAGAAAGTTAATACACAATTGATTAAAGGTGTTGAAGAAAAGAACTTTAGACTTTTAAAAGTTTATAGTGCGCTTCTTAAAATAATAGATAGTTATCGAGAACTATCAGAAGATAATGAAGAATTTAAATTCTATGACATTCAAGTTATTCGAGAGATTGTAAATTTAAATCTTCCTAGAGATTACTTTGCTCCGATCATGGATACAGATGACTCTATTTCTATTCTAGGCTTAAATGAACTTGAGAGTAGTAAAGAGGAAGATACTTTATTCTTATTAAATGATTCATATCAAGGTGTAAAAAAGGGCGGCAGTAAGTATCAAGAAGATATTATGAAGTTCTTATCATCGCTTGGGCCAATTCAGCGCCCAGAACTTGAATTTTTAATCGTAAGAGAAAAATTTAGAGAATTACTCGATACAAATAAGGTCACTTTTTGCATTCAAGAAGGTCTTGTTGAGTCAGATCGAAACTGGAGTGAATTCTTTAGAGGGATAGAGTTTGATAGAGAAGAAATTTTTAAATCTAGAGAAATTGTAGATAAGAATGTTTTAGATACTAATGGTAAGACATTTGATCAAAAAGTATCTGCAAGTAAGCTTCAAACATATATTGATTGTCCTCGTAAGTTCTTTTATACGTATTTGGAAAGAAGAGAAATCGATGCAAATAACTCTAGAGACTTAAGACCTAATGAGATAGGGAGCCTTGAGCATGAGGTTATAGAGAAGTACTTTGAGAAATCAAAGGTCTGGAGTGAAGAAATATTGAAAGAGGTTGTTTCTGAGGTCTATAAGAACTTCGTTCAAGAAAATAGAAAATATCTAAGTGAAGTGAAAGAAAAAATCTCTCTCTATGAAATATATAATTATAGTGAAAACGGAATTAAATATATTCTAAATATTTTAGAGGCCCTTCCTGGAAGTATTATAACTTTTGAAGACTATCTCGCAGATAAAGAATTTGTCTCAGGGAGAATTGATTGTCTTATAAAGTTTGAAGATAAAGTAATTATTTTAGACTTTAAAAGATCAGGTTACAGTATCCCTAATAAAAGTGAAGTCGAAAAGTTTACAAAAATTCAACTACCATTCTATTTAAAGCATTTTGGAGGTGAGATCCAGGATGTTCTATTTTGGGGATTTGTGAACTTATCTGATACTGATGAATGTTTAATAATTCATGGTGCTCATGAACTTGCAATGGACTTCCTTGATAAAGCTGGTCTAGCTAAGAAGCAGAGAAAGTCTGCCTTTGACGATGTTGCTGGATGGTTTTCAGAATACTGTGAATATGAAGATAGTGTTATTGAAGAACTTAAAAGTGAAGTTGCCTGGAAAGCAGAGCCTGCCAAAGATGATACCTGTACTTTTTGTTCAGTATCTAACTTATGTACAAGAGGATCATTATAATGAGAGCGCCTAACTCAGAACAAAAATTAGCTATTGAGCACACTGGAGGAGTACTCCTAAGTGCAGGTGCTGGATCAGGAAAAACCTTTGTTTTAGTTGAACATGTTATCTTCTTAGCTACTAAGTTTATTGATGAAAATAAGAGCCTTGACCTCATGGAGTTTGAGCAACGTATTCAATCTTACTTTTCAAAAATAGTACTGATGACATTTACAAAGAAAGCTGCAGGTGAAATTTATGAGAGGTTACTTTTAAGAGTTGAAGCTCAAATCGATATTGTCGAAGAGGATCTCGAGTATTGGCTTATTATAAAGAATGCGATTGATTTTATGACAATAAGTACGATCCATGGATTTTGTTATAAATTAATAGGGCAAGGTCTTGTGCCTGGGATCTCTTCAAGTATTGGTATTATTTCTGAGAGTGAGTACAGAGAGAAAATTACAAAACTTTATGAAAGATGGTTTGAAAATCACTTGAATGAAATACCAAGTGAGGAGTTTAGGAAAATTATTTCTTTAAACTCTTCTCAGATAATTAAGTCTATGTTGAATATTTTTGGTTCACCAGAAATAAGACTGATGTGGAAAAAACTAAAATTTGAAACAATTGAGAAAGACCTATCGGATATTTGGCCAAAAATTTGGGAACTCTTAGGTGTTGATGACCTATGGAAGAATCCTGTCGATCTAGCCCCATTTAGTGAATACAATGATAAGGTTTGGTTTCAAGTATTTCAAAAGATTCAAAATCGCTACAGTAATAAAGAAGAATGGAGCTTAGAAGATTTTGAATATTCCATTTCTATGTTTGATGAAATATCTAGATTGACTGGACCTGGAAAAAAAATAAAAACACCAGAGCTCGATGAACAATTCAATCTAATTAAAGAATTTAGAACATTCTTAAAGAAATACTCGGAAGATATCTCTCTGACTTTTAACTCTATTGATGGAGATATTCGTAGTTGGTGGGACTCTACTTACTTAATTTTTAGCTATATTGAAAAACATTACCGCGATATTCCTGGAGTTACTTTCTCCGATTTAGAGTATTACGTTTCTCTTTCTCTTGATAATGAAGAGAATAGGAAGAACATAGCAAACAATTATAGCTATTTCATTGTCGATGAGTTTCAAGATACTTCAGAAGTTCAGTTTGAAATGCTTAGTCATATTATTGATGGAGACTTTAATAAGCTCTTCACTGTCGGTGATATGAAGCAGGCCATTTATGGATTCAGGGGAGGAGAGTTAGGAGTATTTAAGAGCTGTATGGAAAAATCTCCTCAGACTTTAAAATTAACAAATAACTATAGATCTCACTCAAATATTATAGATTTAAATAATTATCTCTTTGATTACTTATTTAAGATAGGTCACAACTTTGAAGGAGTTGATACACACAGTGTTCCAGTTGATTATCAAACTTTTCCATTTGAGAGAACTGATGAGAATAGTGGGAAAGTTGTTATTTCAAAATATGATGTTGGAGAATTTTACGAAGAAAAAGAAAAGCCTAAGAGTGAGGACTTTTCCATTTTTGAATCTAAATCATTCTATGTTCAGATAAAAGATATTATTGAAAATACAGATGAAAATGTTTGCGTATTATATAAAAACTTAAGTCCTTCTAAATACTTAATAAATGAATTAATTAAAAGTGATGTCGGCTTTACTGCTCAAATTAAAGTTCCTTTAGCTGAAGATCCAATCTTAGCAATATTTAAAACTCTAATAGATTATCTACTTTCTGATAAAGAAGAAAATAGTCTTGAGAATTTAAAGTTTTATTTAAATGGATATTTTAAATTGTTAAACCTGTCTCCTGTTGAGCACTTTGAAAGTGGTGTGGAGCAATTTAAGGCCGATATACTAACCCTCGGTGTATATAATGCCTTTTTAAAGTTTTCTTTTTTAGTAGGTCTTCTAAACTCTAATCATAAAAATAATGGCCAAATAGTTAAAGAGCTATGTGATATGTGTGGAGATGATCTTGAGCAAATCCAGATTAAGTTATTAGGCTACTCAGATGTTAAATACTCAATTGAGTTTGAGTACGGTAAGGATTCTAAAAGAGTTCAAATTATGACAGCTCACGCCTCAAAAGGATTAGAGTTTGATAACGTCTTTGTTGGAGGTATTCATAATAACGGAAGGACAATGCCGGAGATGAGCTTCTTTGGGAAGCTTCCTTGGAGCTTTAAGTGGAAAAAGGACTCGAGACAGAAGAAAGCGTATGCAACACCAATATTCATATATGAAGGATTACTTTATAAGAAGAAAGACTTTGCGGAATCAAAAAGGCTTTTCTACGTGGCAAGTACTAGGGCGCAAAAAAATGTTTATTGGACTGATTTATCTCTTAATGGAGAACCTCTTCAGAGTGCAAAAAATAGTTGGGTATGTGGACTCAGAAAGTGGCAAGAAGAAGATTTAATAAATAAAGTCGACTTTATGGAAAAGATTAAGTCTACACAAAGAGAAGTAAATGGACTTGAGGTGAATTTTGTAAAGCTAAAGGCCCCACTCTTTCATATGGATCCTCTTGGTGTTACATCGGCACATAGTAATGAAAATAGCTTAGGAGTTATCTCTGAGCTCTCTGTCACAAGACTTGCAACAATTTCTCAGTGTCCAAGAAAGTTTTATCTACTAAATGTCTGTAAGTTTACTGAAGAAGATGTGGAAGAGCTTACTGGTAAAGAGACAGTCTATAGTGGAGTTAAGTCAAATGAGCAGATTGAAGAAGAGGGAGTTTTAAGCTCAAGTGCTTCAAGAGGGACTGAAATTCACGAAGCATTAAGCTTTGCAGTAAAAAGAAACTGGATTGCTCCAGCTTCCTTCATCGATAAAAATGTAAAAAAAGATATTGATTCCTTTAATTGGACTATTGATGAGTTAAAAAAGAAAAGAATAGATTTTGATTTCATTTCAGAGGAGATGATAAAGTTTCCATTTTTTGATCAAATGATTTCTGGGACTCCTGATTTAGTATTAACGCCTAAGAGTTCAGATGATCTACTTGAGATATGGGACTTTAAGACGGGGAATAGGGAGGAATCGAAAGAAGTACCGTATTGGTTCCAATTGAAAGCGTATGCTTACGCGTATCAGATTCTCTATCCTGAATACTTGAATACTTCAGTAAAGCTTGTTCTCTCTTTTGTTGATATGAAAGATAATATTGAGAAGATTTATACCCATAAAGAGTTAAGAGACTCCCTACATAATGATTGGAAGTTAACCTCTAAACCTGACGTTATTAATCAAGAACATTGTAGTCAGTGTACATTTGGAAATTTATGCCACTTTTAGTGTAGCAGGTTTTTACTTAGTCACTGATATGATAGAATAACTCCATGAATATAGAGGGAAGGAATCCCTCTTTTTAATTTAGCAGGACGCGTATTATATGAGTAAGTTCATAGTATTCTCTTTTTTATTAGTAAATTTCTTTTTCTCTATCCAATCTTATGCAGCAGAAGGTGATGCATATGACTTTTCTTGGCTAGATCCAGATAAAGAAGTATTCGTTTTACAAAATCGAAAATTTCGAAAAGCAGGACGTCTCCATGCAACAGCTGGTTATGGAATGACTACGTCTGGCGCATTCGTAGATGCAACAGCATTTCAGGGAAGAGTAGGTTACTTTGTAAAAGAAGAGATGGGAGTTGAATTTGTTTATTCAATGAATAGTGGTGAAGAGAACTCTACTGCAACATCTGTTCGAAATCCTGGTGGACCTGGATCATTTCCATTTAGAAGAATTGTCGATAGTTATATGGGAGCAATGTTCTTATGGTCACCTTTCTATAATAAAATTAATACATTCAATAAGATTATCTATATGGATTGGATTCTAGGAATTGGTTTTGCAAAAATAGAAGAAACAAATAATAGAAATGAAATAACAACTAGTGGTGGAGATACAACTCTTACAACTGAGTCACATACAGGAATTATGTGGGATATTGGAGCAAAGTTTTATATTTCAGAAAGATGGGACTTAAGAATAGACCTTACTTCTGTAAATTATAACGCAACAGAGGCAAAGCTAGTTGGAGCAGAAGATGTGCTTTACAGTAACTACGACCTAACTGTCGCTCTTGGGATAACTTTCTAAATAAGGATGAACAGGATGTTCTTCATGAAGAGAAAAATAATTTTATTAGCAGCTTTAATGAGTCTAAATGTTGCTGCAAGTACTGATGTTGCATGGGACTATCTTAAAAAAAGTCGTGGCAGTGTAAAGTATTATCCAAACGTAATTCAAAATCTTGTTAAGGAGAAGCTTTATTACGCTTCAATTCCTTATATTAAGGAACTTCTTGCAAGAGGGAATCGTCTTAATAGTAAAGAACTCGATTCATTAATTGATGAAGTTGTTTCAAATGTAGGGGTAAAGCAGTTTGAGGTCTTACCTGTTTCATTCTTAGCTAAGTCTAAAGCTCCAACATTGAAGTATATATTGGCAAAAAAGTACTTCAGAGCAAGTAAGTATAAGAAGGCCTTAGCTGAATTAAATGGAACTATTCCTAGTCAGCATCCATCAAAGGCATTTGCTCTATTTTTAGAGGGATCAATATTTTCAATCACAAATAAGCATTCTTCGGCCATTAGAGCATATGAAGAATGTATTTCTAAATCTGAATCAACTAGTAACTTTGGAAATGTTAATAGAAAGAGACAGTTAAATATTAATCGTGACTACTGTATTGTTGGAAAAGCGAGAGCAAACTTTTCAAGAGGAAAGTATGAACTCGCAAATTTAGACTATCTTGATTTATCGAAATCTTCACATATTTGGCCTGAAATACTATTTGAAGAAGCTTGGAATAGCTTTTACATGAGAGATTACAATAGAACTCTTGGTAAACTTGTTACTTATAATTCTCCATTTCTATCATTCATCTTTAATCCAGAAATTGATGTTCTTAGATCATTAACTTATATGGAATTGTGCCTTTGGCAAGATACCTTGAGAGTTGTAGATGACTTCTATAAGAATAATGAAAAAAATCATCGAGAGATTGAATCATTTCTAAAAAAACATGGAAAAGACTACAAGTATTTCTACTTACTTTCTAAATCATCAATGAAAGGAAAAAAGAGTGGAAATACTTTGCTAAATAAAATGCTAAATTCAATATCTAGAGATCCTACTTTTAGAGAAATGTTTGATAGTTTTCATACAGGTAGAGATGAGTTTGAAGTCATCAATAAGCTTCCTAAGAGTAGAATGAAAAGTATTCTAAAGATTAATTTAAAGGAAGCACTTTTACTTCAAAGAAATTTAGTTGGGGCATATGTAAGAAAAAGGCTTCACCTAGGTTGGCATCAAGTAAGAAAAACATTTCTAGATATGAGTTATATCAAGCTCGAGGTTCTAGCGAGAAGAAAGGAGAGTTTATATTCTCCTGATGTTTCTATGAATAGAGGTCGTGGAGATATTAAAAACCTTAAAAGAACTGATAAACAATATTTTTGGAATTTTAACGGAGAGTTTTGGGCCGATGAACTTGGTGATTACGTATTCTCTTTAAAATCGGAGTGTAGCGGCAATGCTCTTTAAAAAACTATTTAAAACAATTTTATTCTGTGCTCTCTTAACTAGTTCATTCTCTAGTTTTTCTAATGATAACAGTAGACGAAATGAACTTGTAAAAGTTATTGATTTGGAACTTAAGGAAGTTACTAGGCTAAACAAGCAAACAAGAACATCAAATCCTGATCTGTTGTTGAGAATGGCCGAGCTTCTATTAGAGAAAGCAAGACTTGTTAAAGAGTTAGAAAACTCTAGGTATGTTAAGCTTCCAGCGGAACAAAGACAGAAAATAGATAGAAATAAATTCTTCAGCAGTTCAAATAACTACTTTATTCAGGCCCAGAAAACATGTCAGCTTATTTTGAAGAAATTTCCAAAATTTAGTGGTAAGTCTGATGTGTATTACATTATGGCCTATAATGCGAAAGAGTTTCAGCAAGATAAGAAAGCACAAACTTATTTTTCTAGATCAGTAAAATCTTCTAAGAAAACAAGCTTTACATCAACAAGATCTAAAATTGCTTTGGCTGAGATTTACTTCAATCAAGGACAATATAAGAAAGCAATACCATTGTATGAAAATGCATTTAGAAATAAGAGGTTTAGAGATAAGTGGTACACAAAAGATAGTGTTAATCTAGCATGGTCTTATTACAGAAGTGGTAGAGAAAAAAGAGCAATCTCCCTAATGAGAGAAGCCTATAAGCTAAGTAAGAATTCAAAGTATATTGATATGAGTTTCTCAATAGAGAGAGATCTTGCATATTTTTATACTGATTCTGGAAGAGTTGACCAAGCTGTTAAGTTCTATAAAAGTATTGGTAAGAATATAGCTTCAAATCTTTTAAAAGTTTCAACTTATTTGATGAGTAGAGGGAAGTATTCACCAGCTGAAAAAACTCTTAAGCAGGCTCTAAGTTATAAAGTATCTGAAGAAGAAGATATTGAGATTAATATAAAGCTTTTAAATCTTTACGAGCGATTCGGAAAATATCACAAGCATCTAAGTGTTGCAAAGCTACTACTTAGGTACTATGAGCAGAAGAAATTAAACGGCGAGCAAATAAAGGTCCTAGAATACCAACTTAAGAGAATAAGTGGAATTATTCAAAAGCAAGTAAACGGTAAGCAGTACAAGAAGCAAAAGAAAACACTTCAAAGTAAGGCTAAGCTTGCAGTAGGTTACTTCTCTTTATTAGCTCAATATGATCCATTAAATGCATACAAGTACTCTTTTCTAGCTGCGGAAACATACTTTGCTGCAGATATGAATAATAGTGCTGTAGAAGCTTATTCAGAATCATTAAAAAGAGCTCAAGATATTAATAATTCAAAATATATCAAACTTTCTAACGAAGGTATGATGGCCGCTCTTGGTGGTAAAAATATAAGTAAAAAGAATAAAGATAAATATATTGAAGTTGCTTATCTGAATTCTTTAAGAGCAGATTCAAAGTCAAAACAAGCGAATAAGATCTATCAAAGACTCTTTGGTTTATATTTTGATCGTGGAGATATTCCTTCTTGTGAGAAAACATTAATTTCTTATAAGAATAGCTTTCCACGAAACTTCTCAACTCAAGAGGCCATGCTTGCCCGAATTATGGAACACCATAAAAAGAAAGGTAACTTAAATGGTATTAAGTCATGGGTTTTAAAGATCAATGCTGGAGAATTTAAAGTTACTCCTAAATTTGCAAAGAAAGTTAAGCTTGCGATGTTAACAATGCAATTTGAAAACGTTGAGAAAGCGAGCTCAAAGGGTGATAAGAAACAAGCTTTAGCTCTTTATGTTCATATCTATAAGGATCCGACTTCAGACGCTGGGGCTAAGCAGAATGCATCATACAATATTGCAACGCTTTTTCATGAATTAGGTGATTCATATAGAAGTTATGGTTGGACTAAAAGAGCGCTAAGCCATATGTCATCTCGAAATGTTAAAAAGTTTCAGGGATCATTTCTAGTTATAGCTAATGGCCTTTTTGACCACCAAAAAAGTAGTGAGAGTGTTGAGATCTACTCACTTGTTTTAGACAAGCTATGTAAGCAAAGAAGTAGTAATAAAGCTGTATTTCTAAAGAATGCAGTTGTTGTGGCCCTCGCTGATGATCAGGGAGATAGGGCGAGAGAAGTTTTAGATAGTGCCTATCGTTGTAATATTTCAACATCAAAAATAGATGAACTAGAACTTGATATCTTAGAGTATGAAATTGAGAAAAAGAACTGGTCAAGTGCACTTAAGCAAATTGAAAAGTTAAGCAGTTCTAAGAAAATATATGCGAAGCTAATTCACCCTCTAGGTAGAATTAGAAATGCTTACCTTGCCGCAGGACGAGTGAGTAATGCACGTAATATTGAAAGAGACATCTTACGTTATTATTCAAAAGTTAGAAATAAGAAGAGTTTTGAACTTGAGGCCTTAGATGAGGTTGCAATGATCAAAATAGATAATGTTGAAAGAAGAGTTAAGCAATTTAAAAATATTGAATTAGCTTTCCCGGATAAAAAGTTTAACGGACTACTTCAAAAGAAGTTCCTTGCTCTTGATGGATTGACTGCTGAAGCTGTTAAGACGATGGATATAGGTTCAGGTAAGGGGATTGTGAAATCTTATAAGATTTTGATTGATGCATATTCGCACTTAATCAATGAAATAGATAACTTTACTCCTCCTGGTAAATCTAAGGAGTATATAGATACTTTTAAAAAGAGTATGAGAAATCTAATTCGTCCATTAAAAGCTAAAACTGCAGACTTTAAGAAAGAGGCAGTTGCTCAAATTAAGAAAAGTAAAATTCTATCTAGTGACAATAGCGCTATTCTCTTTGGTCAGGGTTTTGTTCCTGAATATGTACTTAGAAATAACGGTGTAATTATGGATAGAGGAGGACAGAGATGAAAATATTATTACTTTTACCTCTCCTGATAGTTGTTAGTTGTTCAACGGGCTCAAAGAAAGAAGTCGCAGGCCCTTCAAGTGGATCAATTGAAGAGTTCTCTTGGGTTGAAAATACCGATTTTAATGAAGTTCCAGAAGTCGCCTTTAATAGCCGTGATGACTCTTTTCAAGGAGATGTTGCAGAAATTGACTCTCTATCAACAGAGTCTTTAGCAAGAATTCCCGAGCCTAAGCTTGAGAAGGTGGATCAATCTGCAGATATACTGGTCCAAGGAATCACACATTGCTATAGAAGAAACTTTGAAGAAGGAAAGAAGATATTTCAAGATAACTTAAGGAAGTATAAGTCTCACCCAGGTTATTGGAATATGTTAGGAACTTGTTATTACCTACAGGGGAAAATGAGATCTGCACTCCTATATTATAATAAGTCTCGTGGACTGAAGAAGGACTATGCTCCACCTGTGAATAATCTAGGAGTTATTTATCAATATAATGGACTCGAGCAAAAAGCCTTATCGGCCTATAAAAGAGCTTCAGAAGTTGGATCATTTAGCATGACTCCAATGTTCAATATGGGACAACTATATTTGAAGTATCACTTAACTAGTGATGCAAAAAATATTTTTTCTAGATTGGTTAAGAAAAATGCAACTGATGTAGATGCTTTAAATGGATTGGCCACTAGTTATTTAATGGAAGGAAACGCTGAAGCTGCAGTATCTTTATTTTCAAGACTTACATCTGTCCATTATTCAAAACCTCAAATTGGAATAAATTTTTCACTAGCGCTAGCTGATGTTGGTAGAAGAAAGGATGCTCAAACAATTCTATCTTCTATTAATACTGCACAGCTTGGTGAATACGCACCTTACTATAGTAAAGTTTTAACAAAGTTATCTGGAGCAAGTAAATGAAAGTTTTAGCACCTCTATTCATACTTCTGATGGCATTCACTTCTGTTCGTGCTCAAGAGAGTAAGAAGAATATTGTTTATAGATATAAGAAATATGAAAAATTTGATTTTGAAGATCTTGTTATTGAAGGTGAAACAGGGAGTCCTGGAGATTTGTCAATTGCTCCTCGATATCAAAGAAAATTTAAAAATAAATTACCATATAGAAAAAACTTTAACTCCGAGATTAGAACAGGTGTTGAAAGAGTTCGTTAACAGGGATTAATACGTGAACATAGATGTTCTTGCAGAATTAAATGAGGCCTATGAACTTTTACCAGTAGGTGTGAGTCATGGACAAGAAGGAAAGATTATTAAGAAACGTAGAGTTCTTGTAGGTAGTACAAGTGCTTGTGATGTTCAAATTAATCATCCATCTATCAATTCAATTCATGCTGTAATTGAGATAACTAATGGATCTTTTAAAGTATTTGATATGGATACTTTAATGGGAACATATATCAATGGTAAGAAAATAGTAACTGAAAGCTTTGAGCTAAATGACACTATAAAATTTGGTTCATTAGAATTTGCTTTTAAGGTTTTTGCTAAAGAAGACTTGCCACCTCCTCTTGATATGCTGGCCGTTTCACTTCCTCCTATTGTTGAGGCAAGTAGTGAGCCGGTAGTAGAGGCTTCCTCTTTACCTGAGACTCCAAAAGCTGTTGTAAAGAAACCTCAGCTTCCAAAGAAGTCACCGATTACAGAGACTTCGTCTGAGACTACTCCTCGCGTTGAGTATCCTCTTGGTGCTGACCCAAAAGCAGACTTTACAGAATATATCTTTGAAGACGTAGAGACTTTATACCCAATCTTTGACTACACTCCTGCTAAGAAGGCAGTAGAAGTTATTATTTTACATAAGGATAGAGTACATAGTGTTGATTACCTCTCAAATAAAGAGGGAACTTATCACTTTGTTGGTGCAAAGCCTGGTAAGAAAGATGTTGAGTATGCCTACCTAGGTAAAGATGAGAAGATTCCTTTTGTTGAAATTAGAGGGAATGATGTTTTACTCTCATCACTACCTGGATATAAAGAAATTTGTCTTAACGATACAAAGAAGACGTTTGCTGGCGGACAATATCTTTTAAATGATAGTGATATTGTTAGATATGTAAATGGAGATTTACAAGTATACGTGAGAGGAACGGAAGCTCCTCCTCGCGTAGCACACGCCCCAATTTTAAGAAGAGATAAAGAGTTTCTAAAATGGTTTATGCTTGTTTTTCTTCTATGTTTCTTATTTCTAGGTTTCTTCACTTATTACACAGTTGATGAAGAGCTTGAAACAGAAAAAGCACCTGAGAGAATTGCAACGATCCTTTATAAGCCTAAGAAGCTAACTTTATCTAAATCTAAGGCCATTGATAAAACTAAGAAGGCCCCTAAGAAAGTGATTCAAAAATCACCTTCTAAGAAAAAGATTAAAGTTGCTAAAGAAGTTAAAAAGGTTACAAAAAAACCAGCAAAGAAAAAAGTTGTTAAAACCGGAAGTAAGTCTGCTAAATCAAAAGCTCCAGCTAAAAAAGCTACGGCCAATAGAGGTAGAGTTAATAAGAATATAAATAAAGTATCACCAACTAAAAAAGCTGGTGGAAGCCCAACTCAAGCAAGAAACTCAGTGAGAAAAGCTAGAGCAAATAGTAAGTCTAAAGGAGCTGTAGATACATTTAAGTCTGTAGACTTCTCAAGTACTTTAAGTTCACTTATGGCGAAGGGTGGAGGAGCTAAATCTGCTCAAGCTGTTAATACATTGAGTGCTAGTTCTGGATCAGGTTCAAGCCTTGGTGGGAGTGAGTCATCTACTCTTAAACGTGCAAAGGTTTCTAATAATGTAGGAAGCTTAACGGGAGCAGCTTCAGGAAAGCTTGATTCATCAAAAGGTGTTAGTGGTCTTGTTAATAAGAAGAGTATATATACTGCTGGTGTCCCATTTGAGGAAGTTGTCCTTGGTGGAATGGATCCGGATGTTATTAGAAGAATTCTTATTGATCATATTCCTCAGTTTAGATACTGCTATCAACAAGAGCTAGATAAGTCTCAATCTGCCTTTAATGGTGTTGTTAGGCTAGACTTCATAATTGGAGCTTCTGGTCACGTCTCAAGGGCGAGTGTAGAGTCTGCCTCAAGCGGACTACCATCTAAGGTTAAAGGATGTGTCGTAGGTGTTCTGAAGGGAATTAAGTTCCCTGAGCCTCGTGGCGGTGGAATGGTTGAAGTAAATCAACCATTTAACTTCTATCCTAAAAGAAAGTAAATAGTATTCATATAAGGAGAAAGGGTTCTAAAGGAACCCTTTTTTTTTATGTATTTTTTCCAGATGGGTATGCCTACTCAAACAAATGTTGTATTCTTTAACTATAAGTCAGATTGGAGAATTTATGCAAGTTCGTATGAGTACGCTAAAGATAGGTGAAAAAGCTATTATTGATAGCTTTCCTGAAAACTCACAAGAAGGCCTTAGGCTTCTTTCACTTGGAATACTTCCAGGAGATGAAGTTGAAGTTACTTCTAAGGCCCTATTTCTAGGTCCTCTGTCTTTGAAGCATTGTAAAAATACTTTCTTTGCCATTCGAAGAAGTCACGCTAATAAAATTCTTGTAAGGTTAATCAATTAATGAATTCTAAAGTACTACTCGTAGGATTCCCTAATTCAGGGAAGTCATCTCTATTTAATATTTTAAGTGGGCAAAGAAGAAAAGTTACAAACTATTCTGGAATCACTGTCGATGCTGCTCAAGGGGATTTACTCTCTAACGATCAGTACGATAATAAAGTGAAGATTGTTGATTTACCTGGAATGTATAATCTTGTTCCTACAAGTATAGACGAAGGGGTGAGCTTAAATAGTCTTCTCAACTTAACAAGTGATGTGAGCTATAACTTAGTCGCTCTTGTTGTAGATATAGAAAGATTTGAATCTTCTATGTCACTTTGTCTTGCGCTTAAGGATCTCATTGGTGATAAGCTTGTTCTTATTATTAATAAAGATGACAAAAAAGTTATAACAAATGAGCAAAGAAAATTAATAGAAAAAGAAACTGGTCTTAAGGCCCTGACAACATCTTCTAAAAAGTCTAATGTTAGAGAAATTGATCGCTTCATTAGAGATAGTATTAAAGAAGAAGTCGCTCTAACTGGTAAGGTTACTTTATCTAAAGAGTGTTTAGAATATATCCCAGACTATAAAGACATTCCACAAGTTATAGTAGAAGAAGACCAGAAGATTGTTCTTGATCAAGTTAATCAATATCATAAAAGAGCTAGAGAAATAGTTGAAAAAATTGTTCGTCCTGATTCAAAGAGAGTAGAGGTCACAAGAAAACTAGATAAACTTTTAGTTCATCCTCTATGGGGATCAATCATTTTTGTAATAATCTTTTATCTGATTTTTAACTCTATTTATGAATGGGCAGGTCCATTAATGGACTCGGTTGATTCTTTAGTAGGACTGTTAGGAGACTGGGCATCGAGTGTACTTCCTGATGGTTACTTAAAAAGTCTTGTGGTTGATGGAGTTATTGCCGGAGTAGGTGGAGTCATTATCTTCGCTCCTCAGATTGGTATATTGTTTTTTCTATTAAGTCTTTTAGAACAATCCGGGTATATTTCTAGAGCAGCTGTTCTAAGTGATAGAGTGATGAGTATCTTTGGGTTAAATGGGAAGGCTTTTCTTCCTTATCTTTCTGGATTTGCATGTTCTATTCCTGGTATTATGGCCGCGAGAACAATTCCAAGTAAGAAAGAGAGAGTCGCTACAATCATGACCATTCCAATGATCACTTGTAGTGCAAGACTTCCAGTATATATACTTCTTATTGGTACGTTTGTTCCAAAAGAAAAAGTTTTTGGTTTCTTAAATTCTCAAGCATTGTCATTTTTCTTTCTATATTTCTTAGGGAGTTTCTTTGCTTTATTTATGGCGCTAATTTTTAGACTGACTTACTTTAAGGGTGAGACGAGCTCATTTTTTATCGATCTACCATTATATCAAAGACCACGGTTAAGAATTGCCCTTGGGACTGCGTTACAAAAAGTGAAATTCTTTTGTAAGAAAGCGGGAACAATTATTTTAGTTTTATCTATTGGTATCTGGTTTGCTTCAACTTTCCCAAGATTAAACCCTTCAGAAGTTTTAAACAAAGATCCAGAAGTCGTAGCTTCTTTACAACTACAGAACTCTTTTATGGGAAGAATTGGTAAGACAATTGAGCCAGTACTAAAACCAATAGGGATGGACTGGAAAATGGGAGTAGGGCTACTTGTTGCTTTTGGAGCAAGAGAGTTATTTGTTTCAACTATGGGAACTATATATGCTCTTGGTGAAGTGGATGAGGAATCTTCTACATTGAGAGAGAGACTTAAGCTTGAAAAAGATGAAGTTACAGGCGAGCCTAAATTTAACTTGGCGGTTGCGTGGTCGATTCTTATATTTTTCGTCTTCTCTTTACAGTGCACTAGTACTCTGGCCATTCTTAGACGAGAGTTAGGCAATTGGAAGCAACCTATCTTCGCATTCACTTATATGGGAGTGCTTGCATGGGTTGGCTCATTTATTGCGTATAACCTCTTGAGTTAAGCGACCTCAATATTGGGCACTATGGAGTCTCTATAGTGCTTATAAGTGACTGATTTTTAGTATTGAGTCACTTTCAAGTATACTTGTCCCATGATTCAAAAGATTGGAAATTTCACAGACTTCAGATTAAAGCTTCTCCTTACAGTTCTCTTCACTGTGCTTTGTATATTGGAGTTTATTGATGGAAAGGTGGATGTCTCCGATTTCACTATTCCGGCATTACTCTTTATTGTGTTCTCTGAAATTTTTTATACATTTATTAGAACAAGAGGACTTAATAATGTGGAGTATAGTGATGCTTCAACTCAGTTAAGTATTTTTGAAAGAGGTAGTCTGGGCTTTATACAATGGGCCAGAATGTTAGATAAGAAACAGCTATCTAGATTTATTTTCAATATAACTATTTTTATAATTTTTCTTGTTGCCCTCATTCTAGATTTAAATATAGTTGCCCATGGAATGAATGATTTAATTGTAAATGTCTTTATGGTTCTGTGGGGGAGTGTGTTCTTTTTAGTATCAATTAAAGAACTGAAGAAGGCCTTTAGTTATTATAATGTTTTTATAACCCAAGTGGCCTTCTGTCTTGTGATGAGTTTTATATTCTTACTGTAGATCTTACTCTTCAGTCATAACAACAAATTTATACTTTCCAAATCCAGCAGCTGCGGCAGTGTACATTAGCTTTTTTACGTAGCTATATTTAATTGTTTTATCCACAACTAGATTTACAACACCAGAGAACTTCTTAGCATTTGGAGAAGACTTTTCAATCTGTTTAATAACTTCTTTCTTTTTAACAAGTTCATTAAAGAGAGGAATAATTCTACGTCCAGTTCTATCTTCAGCTAGTGTATCTTTTTGGGCCTCAAGAATAATCTTATCATCAACCCATATTGTATTTGGTGACACTTGAACAATAATTCCCGATGTATTCAGTGATTGAGACTTAGAAGTAGGTAGTTCAATACCTTTTGGTACATTTAGAACAATACCAGAAGCGTTATAATTCTTAATCAGAAAAACTAAAAGAATAACAAGAATATCTAGAAGAGAAGTAATATCAATCTCGAAAGACTTTTTCTTTCTTCTTGTTCTTCCTCTACCTGAAATTGATCTAACTCTACTCATAATTAACTCTGGATGTTACCGAAAACAATATTGTTAAATAGCTCTTTAACTCTTAAATCCATTCCATCTTTGGTTTTTGTCCAAATATCAGGATCTGTTTTATTTAAGTCTCTCACTGAGTCCATAATCTTAACAATGTCTTCGTAGCTTACGTCTACTAGGGGCTCTAGAACGATAGATTTTTCATCAACGTTTTTTTGCTTAAGTGTTATTAAGTACTCTCTAAGAGAACGAAGGTCATAATCACCCTCAGCATCTTTTCCAATATTCTTTCTTACAGAACCAGGTACTCCTGTGAGTACTTGTATTCTTGTATTTTGAATTCTTAAAGTAAGTGCTAATGGCTTCTTATTACTTTTTGGTGGTTGCCTATCTGAGACGATAGGCACGTCACTTTGAATTTCATTTATGTTTAAAAATCTAGAAGACATAAGTAAAAAGAAAATAAATATGAAAACCGCATCTAATATTGGAATTAGATTTGGTTTTTCAACTTCCTTTTTTGTTTTTCTTCTACTTGGTGCTCTATACACATTGACCTCTAAATAATTCTCTTAGTTTTCTTTTTCTTGTTTTGTTCCAAGTAAGTCTAAAAGCTTTACTGAAAATTCATCAATTTCATTAATGATTTTTTCAGACTTAGAAGCTAGGAATGCATGAAGCATCATTACTGATATTGCAGCTAGTAGACCAAGAAATGTCGTATTCATCGCTTTGGAAATACCAAGAGCAAGTAACTCTTGCTTCTGAGCTGGGTCAGCAGAACCTACAGCAGCGAATGTTTGAATAAGACCTTGAATAGTTCCAAGTAGACCAAATAGAGTAGAAACGTTAGCAATTAACTGAAGATAGTTAAGCCTTAGTTCAACCTTTGGTATAACCTCAAGTGCTGTTGCATCAATTGCATTTTGAACTTGAGCAGTAGATTGGTTTGATCTCTTTAGACCACTTTTTAATACCTTTGGAAGAGCTGCTACTGAACCAGAGCAAACTCTAATGGCACCTTGAATGTCATTTGAGAGGATGTACCTTTGTAGTTCATTCATAAACGATGCGCCGTCTACGTCGAGCTTAAAAGATAATTTTGAAAAACGTTCTATGGCAATTGCAATACCTATGGCCCAGATCAGTAGGATAACCCACATAAAGATCCCACCACTTTGGATAAATTGTGCAATTCCGTTCATTGATGTCGATACAGCTGTTGCTTCCATAGAAACAAAACTCCTTGTTTATTCCAACTAGTTATTATTACATTGTAGTGGAAAATAGAAGTTTCGCTATGGTTTCATTTTCGGGCAAATACTGCCCGCTAATGCTCTAGTAGTGCTCTGGGAAAAGCTCTCGCTCAATACCTTCGATGAAGTTGTGAATGATTTTAATGTGAATTTCTTGAATTCTATCTGTAAGAGGTGACTCTACGATGATGGCAATATCAACCATATCTTTTAATTTTCCACCATCTTTTCCAAGTAGACCAATTGTTGTTACGCCTCTGGCCTTTGCTTCGTTCACTGCATTTATGACGTTACCAGAATTACCACTTGTAGATATTGCGAGAAGAGAATCTCCCTTTTGTCCAAATGCTTCAACCATCTTTTGAAAAATAGCGTCGTAACCAAAATCGTTTCCAACACAACTCATATGACTTGGGTCACTGAATGACATTGCAGCAAGTGCTCTTCTGTCTTTTCTGTATCTTCCAGTAAGTTCTTCAGCAAAGTGCATTGAATCGCACATTGAACCACCATTACCGCAGCTATAAATTCTTCCGCCATTATTTAGTGTGCTAATAAAAGTCTTAATTGCTGAATCCATTGCTGAAATATTAGCTTCGTTATTGATGAATTTCTCAAGTGTATCTTTTGCATCGTTAAGGGCTTCGATTATAAACTTAGACAAGGTGTTCTCCTAAAAAAAAAGCGGAAGATTACTTCCGCTTAAATAACTTTATATATGTAAGTTTAGCAAATTAAGCTAGTTCTTCCAAAGTCTTTTTGATTTCTTCTTTTCCTTGAAGTCCAACTAAAGTTTTTGCTGGCTCACCATTCTTAAAGAAGATCATTGTAGGGATTCCACGAATTCCATACTTTTGAGCAAGGTCACCGTTTTCATCTACATTTACTTTTAGGATCTTAGCATTCTCGCCAACTTCTCCTGCCACTTCGTCAAGAACTGGTCCAAGTGTTCTACAAGGTCCACACCATTCGGCCCAAAAATCTACTAGAACTGGCTTGTCAGAGTTAATAACATCAGTGTCAAAGCTAGCTTGGTCTGTTTTTCCTACGTTACTCATATCTATCTCCTAATAATTTCTTTATTGTTTGAAATTATATTTCTAACTTATTAGTGTTCAATTGTATAGATATGTTACAATATTGCTAGTAGTCATACTTTGACAAATGCAAATAATTCCTCGTATTTGATAAGAAATCAATAGGATAGAATAGCTGTATGGATAGAAAATATTTATTAAAATCACCCATTAAAGTTGCACGTTTATCTCGTCTTATCGCTAAAGGTATTGACCTATTTATTGCATTAATACTGTCTGTATTCTTCTATCCGGTAGGGATTATACTGGCTCTGTTTTATGTCGCAATTGCCGATAGTCTGCAAAATGGTCAAAGTGTTGGAAAGAAGTTTATGGGCTTTGCTGTCATATCTCTAGAAGATGGTAAACCGTGCTCTCTAAAGCAATCCGTTATTAGAAATCTTCCATTTTTAATACCGCTTTTCTTTGCAATAGTTCCTATTTGGGGATGGATTTTTGCCATACTGCTTGGAATTCCACTACTTATCCTAGAAATTTATTTACTTCATAAGTTAGACTCTGGACATCGACTAGGTGATGTAATGGCAGATACTTCTGTTATGGCCAACGATGGTTCAGGTGAGCAGATTAAGAAAAGAAAAGATAGTTGGTTTGACCCTGATAGCCAAATGACTTGATTGCTTTTCAACTTCCTTAATTCTCGGTACATTAACCCTCAAAAAAATTAATTTCTGTAGGGTAATGTATGGCAAAGAATCGTTTAATAATAGTAGATATTAGTAGTTTCATCTTTCGCGCTTTCTACGCGATAAGAGTGCTACATTCTCCAGAAGGTGTTCCAGTGAATGCGGTCCATGGAGTTTTATCAATGCTATTGAAACTCCTATCTAAATATCAACCCTCACATATTCTATTAGCTCGAGATACAAAGGGTGGCTCTTTTAGAAATGAGCTTTATGACCAGTATAAGGCTAACAGAAGCGCTCCCCCTGAAGAGTTGGTGCCACAATTTGATTTAATCAAACAACTTATTGATCATATGGGATTACCAAGCTCAACTGTTGAAGGTTTTGAGGCCGATGATTTAATTGGTTCAGCATGTGTTCAGTGGAAGAGTGAATTTGATGAAATTCTTATCGCCTCTGGTGATAAGGATTTAATGCAATTTATCGGTGATAACGTAAAGATGTTAGATACGATGAAAGATAAGATCTATGATAGAGATGGTGTTTTCGAAAAGATGGGTGTTTATCCTGATCAAATTGTAGATTACCTTTCAATGGTAGGAGATGCCTCAGATAATATTCCTGGAATGAAGGGGATAGGAGCTAAAGGTGCAGCTAAACTTCTTGCTGAACATGGGACTCTAGATAAGTGTATTGAAATTAAAGATACTCTAAAAGGTAAGAAGCTTACTACAGCTTTTGGTGAATATCTTGAGGATGGTTTACTTTCAAAAAGCTTAATTGAAATCAAAACAGATGTAGACCTAGGTCTAAGTGCAAAGGATTCAGGATTTAGCTTCTACCCAGAAGATTCACTTATTGAGTTTTTGAGAGGTCTAGGATTTAAGTCAGCTCTAGTAAAACTTGAGGATATGAAATTTGCTCATCATCAAGCTGATCAGGGAGGAGAGTTCTCTGTAAATACTGATGGTCCAAGTATAGCGTCTAAAGAATATGATGAGGCTCAAGTCAAAGAAGCAGAACTTATTGGTTTAGATATTCAATATACTTCTCAAAACCCATACGAATTTGAAATTTTCTCTATTGCTATAAGCACTAAGAAAAATGAAGCTACTTTTATTGGTGGTGAACAGTCTCACAAGGTTTTACTTGATATTATTGACCGTAGTGATTTAACTATATCTGTCTCTGACTACAAGTCTCTTTTATATTTCTGCATAAAGAATAAGACACAAATTAAAGCTAATATCTTTGATATTGTACAAGCTCAATTTGTTGCAAATGCAGGAGAGAAAAATAACGTTGAATTCTTAAGTGATAAATTCTTAGGTAGTGGGATTCCTGTATACGATAAGAAGAAACCTCTGGCCTCAGACAATGAAGAAGAAGTTGTTAGAGAAATATCACTGGCTAGAGCTCATACAGCTTTTAGAGTTAAAGAGTTTCTTTATGAAGAATTAGAAAGAAAAGAACTACTTCCAATATTTGAAAAATTAGACAATCAATTAACACCAATCCTTGCTCGTATGGAGTTTGAAGGTGTTCATATTAACTCTGCATTCTTTGCTGACTATGAAAAAGAGCTACAGGAAAAGTTAGATGGACTTCAGGCTAAAGTAGATGCATTAAGCATGGAGCCTGTGAATTTAAATTCTCCTAAGCAAGTAGGGGCCCTTCTATTTGAAGAGTTAGGGCTACCTGTAGGAAAGAAAACAAAAACGGGATATTCTACAGATTCATCTGTATTAGAAGACCTTGCCTCTAAAGGCTTAAGTGAAGTTCCTGCTCTAATTTTAGAGTATAGAGAAGTTGGAAAGTTACTATCAACTTACGTAAAGGCAATTCCTGAACTCGTAAATAGTGTGTCAGGGAAAATTCATACTCACTTTAATCAAAATATTGCTGCAACAGGGAGACTGTCG
>NZ_JBFGYP010000043.1:0-22345 GCF_041587335.1 Halobacteriovorax sp. | reverse complement strand
TCATATAATAGAATAAATGATGAAGTTATGAGTACCCATGAGGGAACGTGGTTAAGTGTTGCAATTGGCGCATACTGTGCACTTATAAAGCATAACGAACAAGAGCTAGCAGAAGAAGTAGCTAACGTAATTCTTGCAGAAATAAAGAAAGAAGAGATGCTTCTTCTACAACTGAGAGAAGATAGAGATCACATAAACTTTCTAAGAGCAGCTCCACTTATGGCCCACAATTTTGGAGACCTTGATAGAGTGATGGTTCAATGGAATATGAATATAGAAGATCCCTTTTGTAAAAAGATATTCAAGTTAGGTCATGAACTCAATGATGCTTACGACCCTATCTTAGTATTTACGGGGAAAGTGAATAAAGAATTTAGCTCTAAAGAAAATCATCGTCATATGTCTATGAGACAGCCAAGATCACTTAGAAAATCTTCGGACTTCTTAATCCCAGTAGGACCATTTATGGACCAATGGGGAGAAGATTTAGGAAAAAGTAAAAAGTTATCAATGGAAGAAAAAGCAGAGATCATCTCAGCTTTCTTTGAGGGTTATAAAAGACAAGACCAGGCCTTTGGATATGCCAGAGCATATGGGGCAATGATGAGAACCTTCGATAGTGGTATCGATGAATTCACTGCTTATATGGCCTACGATATTATTCACGAGATCAAAAACTCTAAATTTACAACTATTTCTAATAGAAGTTTAAAAGATTTTGAAAATGAATATATTGAAGCTCTCGATAAATTTGTATGTCCTGTGACAGGCATGAAGTTTTAATGAAAACACTCCCCTACATTACTCCACTAGAGCTCTCTATTGGAGGAAGCATAAAAGATGAACCTTCCCACTTTATTGTAGAAGAAATCCCTCTCTACGAACCAGAAGGACAAGGTCAGCACATCTACCTTCTCATAAAAAAAACAGATCTAAATACTTCAGACGTAGAAAAGTCTCTGGCAACTCTTTTTGATATCTCGGACAAAGATATCGGAACAGCAGGAATGAAAGATAAGAGGGCCATTACAACACAGTGGTTTTCTCTATCTCTTGGAGCAAATTCAAACACTGAGGAAGTATGTAAAAAAATCAATGAAAATATCTCTGGTATTGAAATATTAAAGTCTTCAAAGCACGTAAACAAACTTAAGACTGGACATTTAATTGCAAATAAATTCACTATTACAATTTCAGATATAAAAGAGAATGCCCTAGTCGTATCAAAAGAAATCATAAGCCTTATTAATAAGAATGGACTCCCAAACTTCTATGGTCATCAACGTTTTGGTTCTAAAGGTGATAATGCCATTACAGGTAAAGAGATTATTCTAGGAAATAAAAAGATTAAGAAACACTGGCTAAAAAAGATATTTCTCTCTGCTTACCAATCAGAGCTCTTCAATATATGGCTAACACAAAGAATTGAAGACGGGCTATTTAATGAACTAGTCCCTGGAGATATATTACTAAACTCTGATGGGGGTCGAAGCTTTCCATTTGATATAGAGAAAACTCATCTAGAAGAATTTAATAAAAATGATATTACCTACACTGGACCAATGTTTGGTTCAAAAGTATCTCCAGCAAAAGAAGAAGAGAAAGTAAGAGAAGACAATGTCTTTAATGCGCAAGGGATATCTCTCGATCAACTAAAGAATGTAAAACTGCAAGGTACAAGAAGAGCAGCTAGAATATTTCCAAAAGATATAACAATTAAAGAACCGCTAGAAGATAATTCAATAACCCTATCTTTTACTCTTCCAGTTGGAAGCTATGCAACTATTTTACTTAGAGAATTTACTAAGAATTTTTAGCAAGAATAGATTTTACAACATGATGACTCATTGAAAAACATCCCTGTAATAGATATCCTCCAGTAGGAGCTTCCCAGTCGAGCATC
The DNA here is from genome assembly GCF_041587335.1 of Halobacteriovorax sp. Lineage (GTDB taxonomy): Bacteria > Bdellovibrionota > Bacteriovoracia > Bacteriovoracales > Bacteriovoracaceae > Halobacteriovorax. The sequence continues at coordinate 20,442 of NZ_JBFGYP010000043.1, read as the reverse complement.
TCGCCAGCGAGAAAAATAGAATTACTCCCTCTAATCATTAAAGAATTATCCACACTCTCAAAAGAAACACCTCCACTAGTAGAGATGGCCTCATCAAGTGGTCTAGAAGTAATCAGCTCTAGGGGAAGACTTTTAATTGATTTCGCTAATAGTGCTACATCTTCAAAAGTTTCTTTAGGTAAAACTTCACGCAATAATCTTAAAGACAGTTTTGAAAGATTTAAAGCTTTTCTAAGATGATTACTCATAGAGTTCTTCTTCCTAGGTCTACTGAGCTTCTCTAATATTATCTCTTCACTTAGTAGAGGTTTTAAATCTATATGAATCTTTGAACTTATATTTTTTAGAAGATCTCTTTGAATCTCAGCACTATGAGCATAAATAGCTCCACCTTCGATGCCGTATTTAGTAATCATCACTTCGCCTGAAACGATACGATCATCATATGAGACTTTGATATTCTTTAAATAGTCATCATCAAAATCCTCTAAGAACCTATCACTCCATGAAATAGAAAAGCCACAGTTCATAGATTGAAATGGTTTTATATTAAGATTTAGACCTCTTAAATACTCGATCCATCTCCCATCAGAACCCGTCTTCTTCCAACTACCACCACCAAGACACATTATCGTATACTCTTCTTGAATCACGAGTTCACCATCAGGAGTATCAAACGTTAACTCTCCACTGATAGTGGCATTAGTTAATCTATGCTTTAAGTTTAATGTAAAATTTGAAGACTCTTTAAGAAACGTTAACCACCTATTTAATAAATCTGCTGCTTTTAACTTCTTAGGAAAGACTCTTCCACTAGAACCAATAAAAGTTTCTACACCTAATGAATCACACCACTCTCTCATATCAGTTGGAGTAAACTCTCCAATCAGACTTGCAAATAGTTCAGAGTTCTCACCATAGCGAGTCACAAACTTTTCAAGGTCTTCACTATGAGTGAGGTTCAGGCCACCATTTCCAGCGACTAAAAACTTTTTTCCTACACCACCAGTTTGATCAAAAAGGTTGACCTTCATGCCCGCCTTAATAAGCAAGTAAGAACAAAATAGTCCAGAAGGTCCAGCGCCTACTATATTGACGGCCTTACTCACCTTCTTCACCGCTATACTCAATGAAGCCTAGAATATCTTCTGCTTTCCAACTTTGAATATCTTCTTTTAATGAATCAATTAACATTTGGAAATTATCAGTTTTCTTCTTTGCTATTTCTGAGTTATTTAACCCTAGTACAGACTCTCTCCAAAGATCAGATTGTATAACTCTTGCTCTTAAGGCCATAGAGATCATATCTGTCCATGAAGGAATGGAGAAGGTGAAGTTTAATGCTAAAGCATCTGAATGTGCATGTGTCTTATGCCAATGTCCTCTCGGTACAAAAAGAATTGAGCCGGGCTTTAAAATATATTCGTCATCGTAGTCTACTGATTCAGGAAATGGTCCTTCAAGATAACTACAAAGCTCTGGATCAGGCTGAGTACCTAAAGTATATCTGGAAAGAGGATTTACAATTGTCTCATTCTCTTTTATCCACCAAGACTTCTCACCATGAACCTGAATAATTAAATTAATATTTTGATCAAAGTGAGTCTCAGTTCCACCACCACCAGGAGTAGCATAGATTAAATTTCTACTCATTGTAAGATTTGAAACACCTAAATCTGCAGACAATCCACGAAGTGATTCTTGAAAGTAATCATCATGAAGATTAATATCATTAAAAAGTAAACCCATTCCATCAGAGAAGTACTCTTTTGCAGTGTTAGACTCTACCTTCTTTGTACTCGCTTCATCTTTTAAATCTAGTAAATGAACATCTACTTCTTGCTTCCATTCACTTAGTAGAGAATCTAGAGAGCTTAGATAACCTGTCTCTTGTAATTCTCTAAGCGCTACTGTCTCTTGGTTGTAAAAATAGACTTCATTATTATGAACACAGCTTAGTAGCTTTTCTATTTCAGAACTAGGTAAAATTTTATTTAAGTATTGATACATCTAATCTACTTTTTAAACATGTCTAAATTTAAATCAAGTCTCTCGCCCATCCAAATTGCATGATTTGCATGATCCTCATAATCATTACCTGTTTGAGGATGCATAAATATTGTAAGACCATCTCTATTTCCTATAATCCAAGGTAGAGCAACTGGTAACTGAGAGTTTTCAAAAAGTAGTTGGCAACTCCACCTAGGGTGTGGTCCTACATTTTTCTCGTGAACTCTTCCCACGCTAAATAGACCGGACTCTTTTGCTTTCTCAACAACTTTCTTTGCTCTCTCGAGTGTTGCTTCTCCAAAATATAGGTGTGCATGATATTCTTTTATTTCCATAACTATCTCTCTTTTTCTAAATGCTTTTCTAATAAGTCTAGAAAGTGCTTTAAATTCACTGAGTTCTTCTTCTTTGAATGAGTAATGGCCCAAATTGGAATTTCCTTTACCAAATATTGATCGAGAATACTTATGAGCTTTCCACTCTCAATATAGCCTTTTACATAGACATCGGGAAGTTTGACAAGGCCAATATTATCTAACGCAGCTCTCAATAACACTCGACCATTATCAGATCTGATATTGCCACTAAGTTTAACTTTTTCAACTTTCTTTTTCTGTATGAAACTCCAAGAGTCTCCCACGCCTAATAGACAATTATACTCTGCGAGCTCTCTCGGGGATTTAGGCTCCCCATTCTCTTTAAAAAACTTCTTTGTTCCACAGATATACTCCCTACGAGAAGATATCTTTCTGGCAAATAGATTGGAATCCTTAAGATCACCCACTCTAATGGCAACATCTACATTTTCGTCCAATAAATCTACGTTCTTTGAGGAAAAGGAAATATCTATTTTAAGCTCAGGGTATAACTTAGACATATTAAATAAAATCGGAACAATATAATCTTCACCAAAGGCACCGGCCACTGAGACTTTGAAAACTCCCTTTGGAGTTAGGGAATGATTCTGTAGACTTTCTTTAATTGACTCTAGTTGATCCAGAGGAGCTTGACACTTTTCGAGTAAGTCTTCCCCTAGATAGGTTAATTTAACCTTGCGTGTTGATCTAATAAAGAGCCTTTCTCCAAACTCTTCTTCTAAGTTTGTAACAACTTTACTTACATACGCTTTTGAAACACCTAATTCAGTAGCTGCCGCAGAAAAGCTTCTATTCTTAGCGACTTTCTCAAAAACTGATATTGCAGATATAACTCTCATTGTTTCCATATGGAAACACTCTGTCATCATAGTCAACTGAAGTCAAGTTAGTGGTACTATGCTTAAGTATTCAATCTAAATAGGAGTTCTGTATGAAAATTAAAGCAGCTGTAGCGTGGGGACCGAAGCAACCACTTAAGATAGAAGAAATTGACCTTGAAGGTCCAAAGAAAGGCGAAGTCCTTATTAAGGTTATCGCTTCAGGTGTTTGTCATACTGATGCCTATACTCTTTCTGGTGAAGACCCTGAAGGACTATTCCCAGTAGTTCTTGGACATGAAGGAGGCGGAATTGTAACTGAAGTTGGAGAAGGTGTTACAAGCTTAAAAGTTGGAGATCATGTTATACCTCTTTATACTCCAGAATGTAGAGAGTGTAAGTTCTGTCTTTCAGGTAAGACTAACCTTTGTCAAAGAATTAGAGAAACTCAAGGTAAAGGTTTAATGCCTGATGGAACATCACGATTTTCAAAAGATGGAAAACCAATTTATCACTATATGGGAACATCAACATTTGCTGAATATACAGTTGTTCCGGAAATTTCACTTGCTAAAATTAATAAGGAAGCTCCACTAGATAAAGTCTGTCTTCTAGGTTGTGGTGTTACTACAGGAATTGGAGCAGTTCTAAACACGGCCAAGGTAGAAGAAGGTGCAACTATAGCAGTCTTTGGTTTAGGTGGAATCGGTCTATCTGTTGTTCAGGGCGCGAAGATGGCAAAAGCATCAAGAATTATCTGTATTGACATAAATGAAGATAAATTTGAAATGGCTAAAAAGTTTGGTGCTACAGATTTCATAAACCCTAAAAAATATGACAAACCAATTCAAGAAGTTATTGTTGAGCTTACAGAAGGTGGAGTTGATTATTCATTTGAGTGCGTTGGAAATGTAGACCTTATGAGAGCTGCTCTAGAGTGTGCACACAAAGGTTGGGGAGAATCAATCGTAATTGGTGTTGCAGGAGCAGGAAAAGAAATTAGTACAAGACCATTTCAATTAGTAACTGGTCGCGTGTGGAGGGGATCTGCTTTTGGTGGTGTTAAGGGAAGAACTGAGCTTCCAGGTTATGTGGATAAGTATATGAGTGGAGAAATCAATCTTGATGACCTCGTTACATTTAAAATGCCACTAGAAGAAATCAATACAGCTTTCGACTATATGCACGATGGAAAGAGTATTAGATCTGTAATTGAGTTTAAATAGGACAATAAATGAAAATGGAATTAACTAAAAAACATAAGTCCTTTGAAGGTTTTACAAATTATTATAAACATAATTCTGTAGAAACAGGGACTGAAATGAGCTTCTCAACTTTTGAGCCTACTGGGAAAGTTGAGAATGCTATCATTTGGCTATCAGGACTAACTTGTACAGAAGAAAACTTCATCACAAAGTCTGGAGTACAAAAGCTACTTTCAGAGACTAATACTATGGTGATTTGTCCTGATACTTCTCCTCGTGGATTAGATTTAAAAGATGAACATGAGAGTTATGACTTTGGATCTGGTGCAAGTTTCTATGTAAATGCCACAACACCTGGATATAAAGATCACTATAGAATGTATGACTATATCTCTAAGGAGATCGTTGGTCTTCTTAAGGAAAACTTTAGTATAAAGAAGATTTCTATTATGGGTCATTCCATGGGAGGTCACGGTGCACTAGTGTTGGCCCTAAATGAAGCAGATAAGTTTACTTCAGTATCTGCCTTCTCACCTATTGTTAACCCAACAAAGTGTCCTTGGGGTAAAAAGGCATTTCAAGGCTACCTTGCTACAGAAGATGAAGCTTCTAAGTATGATGCAACTTTGTTAGTTAAAAGTGGGCAACGAAGAGAGGACACAATCCTTATAGACCAAGGTCTCTCTGACGAGTTCCTAGAAAAAGAGCTCTTAACTGACAATTTTACACAAGTATGTAAGGAGCAGGGACAAGGCCTAGAGGTTAACTACCGCGAAGGTCATAATCATAGCTACTTCTTTATTTCTACATTTTTAGAGAGTCATGTCGAACACCATCTAAGCTATCTTAATAAATAATACTTGAGGGTACCTTTATAAAAAGGGTACCCTATTAAAAAGATTATTAACTTTTCCCCAAAAATTCCGAGATAGCTATAGTGGAATATATTCTAAATAATTCATTACTTATTGGTTCGATACTTTTACTACTCAGTGTAGTGATGAGTAAATCTTTAAGTAAATTCGGTCTACCAATACTAGTTTTATTTTTATTTATAGGAATGATTTCAGGAAGTGAAGGAATTGGTGGAATAGATTACGAAAACTATGAGCTCACTCACTCCCTATCCTTAGTTGCAATTTGTCTCATCATCTTTACTGGTGGACTCTTAACTAAAATCTCAGATGTTAAGCCAGTCATGACTTCAGGGATAGTTCTCTCAACATTGGGGATCCTGCTAACCACAGGACTCGTTGGAATTTTCTGTCACTACCTATTTCATATTCACTTATACGAATCTCTTCTAATCGGTGCCATTCTCTCTTCTACAGATGCCGCAGCGGTATTTACAGTACTAAGAGATAAGAATGCCCAGGTCCCAAAGAATGTGAAATCACTCCTAGAGCTTGAATCTGGAAGTAATGATCCTATGGCCTATTTATTGGTGACTGTATTTCTTGGACTATACCAAGCAGATATAGGAAATAGCGAGTCTATCTCGGTTATCTATTTTCTTCTAAATCCACTCTTTGGTATTCTTGGAGGGTATGCATTCTTCAAGATATTTAAGTTAATAAATGACAAAGTTGAGCTAGACTTTGAAGGTCTTTACCCTGCTCTAGCACTCGGTTTTCTATTTCTAACATACTCATTAGTTACTTCATTTCACGGAAATGGATTCTTAGCTGTTTATATCTTCGGACTAAGAATAGGTAACGAAAGAATAATTCATAAGCACATCCTAACATCTTTCTTTGATGGTATTTCATGGCTCTTTCAAATCGGGCTATTTATCATGCTAGGTCTTCTAGTATTTCCATCGAGACTATATGAAATCGCACCTAGCGGAGCAATGCTAGGAATTTTCTGTGTACTAGTAGCAAGGCCTGCAATTGTATTTATTTGTTTAATGTTTTCTAAATTTGATTATAGAGAAAAACTACTTATTTCCTGGGCTGGACTAAAAGGAGCGACTCCAATTGTTTTTGCTAGTCTTGTCGCGACAACAGTAGGAACAGAGTCTCTTTTCATTTTTGATTTAGTCTTCTTCACAGTTATTATCTCGGCATTAGTTCAGGGCTCAACTGTAAAGATGCTGGCCAAAAAGCTAAACCTACTTATCGAGTCTGTTTTTGATCCAGACTTTCCTATTGATCTAGAAGTTATAGAAAAGACAAAGAATGGGATAAGAGAAATAAAGGTTGAAGACACTGATTTTGCAGTAGAAAAAAGAGTTGTAGATCTTGGGCTCCCTAGAGGTACAGTAATTCTATTTATCAAAAGAAATGGTGGTTTTATCATACCTGACGGCTCTACTTCATTTAAAACTCAAGATAAAATACTTATAGTGACATCCGAAAAAGATGACTTAGAGAACTCTATCCAACACTTCAAAGTTGATAAGACTGCTCCCGAAAACCCTGAAGTGACAGCAAGCTAAACTAGCCTAAAGATTATTATAATTTCTGATATTAAAGATAAAACTTTCCAAAGACTGTGACGATAAGACTTGGTATTCAATTCTTAAATGAGGACAGAAAGTGAAAAGCATATCTTTAAAGAACAAACTGATTCTAAGCTTCTTAATTGCAGGGTTAATTCCAGCATTAATTATTGGAACAATATCCTACAAATACTCATCCTCATCTCTTGAGAGTGTTATTAAAGAGAAGCTAGTCGCAATAAGAGAGTCAAAGTCTTATCAGATCCAAGATATGATTGCGATCATGAAGACACAAGTAAAAGATCTTGCTGAAAGTGGTCTTTCTACCGCCGCATACTCTAACCTAAAAAAAGGATACGACAATTACCTGAATGAAGTTTTTGATGGTGATGCCTATCAGGCCAAGAGTGATCTAGAGACTTATTACAAAAGCTCATTAGTTAAAAGTTACAACTTAAAGAATGCAAAGTCATTGGAAGCAACATATATTACAGCTCCATTATCCGACACAGCTCTCTTACTCCAGAGAGACTTTATAGTTAATAATACGAATAAAACAGGTGAAAAACAAAAGCTAATGAGTGCTAATGATTCAACATACTCTAGTGCCCATAATAGCTTTCATCACGACTTTTTAAAGTATGCTAACAACTATAGCTATTACGATATTTTTATCGTAGATGCAAAAACAGATAATGTAATATACACAACTTATAAAGAAAGTGATTTTGGTGCAAATCTAAAGCACGAAAACTATAAGAATACACCTCTTTCACAAGTTTATTTTCAATCAATAAAGAATAAAAATGAAGTAGCAATTACAGATATTGAGAAGTACTGGCCTAGCCAAAATGCTCCAAGCCAATTCATTGCCCACAGTATAAAGTTAGATGGTCAAGTGGTAGGTTCATTAATTTTTCAAATCCCTGTGGATAAGTATAACTCAATCATTACAAATAAGTTTAACTGGCTAGATCATGGACTTGGAAAGACAGGTGAAAACATCTTGATCGGAAAAGATCTTTATCAAAGAACAATATCCCGTTCACTTCATGAAGACAAAGGTAACTTCTTAAAGAGACTTACGGCAAATGGACATAATGCTAGTGAGATGAACTACATAAGAAATCAAAACACCACTGCACTTTCGTTTAAGCTTAAAAGTGACTTTATTGCTAAGCACGTAAACGATGGAGCATCTGTAGTATCTCAATATAAAGATCAATTTGGACAAGAGCAGATTGTAGCGATTCAAAAAATTGAAGAGAGCTCTCTATCTTGGTATATCTTAAGTAAAATCACAACGAGTGAAGCTTACTCTAGTATCCAATTTTTAAAAAATATGATGTATGTAGTAGTTGGAGCTTCAGCTCTAATTATTATTGTATTTTCATTCCTTCTATCAACTAAATTATCAAATAAGATTACAGCGATTGGAACAAAACTAAAGCAAGGTGCCGATAATGTACTTTCAAGTAGTACCGGTATTGCTGAAGGCTCAACAGAATTATCAACTACAACAGACCAACTTGCAGCAAGTGTCCAAGAGACATCATCATCTATAAGTGAGATTTCAGCAATGATAACGAGAAGCTCAGAATCTGCAGAAAAAGCATCTAAGCTTAGTAAAGAAAGTAGAGATAAAGCAAATAAGGGAAAGGTTTCAGTAGCTGAGGTAAAGCAGATAATAGAGTTAATTCATAAGAGTAATGAAGATGTTGTTCAAGGCGTAGATAAAAATAATGAAAAAATTGAAGATATCAATAAGGTTATTCAAGAGATTGCTGACAAGACAAAAGTTATTAATGATATTGTTTTTCAAACAAAGCTACTCTCTTTTAATGCATCAGTTGAAGCAGCAAGAGCTGGAGACCAAGGTAAAGGCTTCGCAGTAGTGGCCGAAGAAGTTGGAAACCTCGCCTCTATGTCAGGAAAGGCCGCAGCCGACATTGGAATATTACTAGATGATAGCACTCAAAAAGTTAGTAACATCGTTAAAGACTCAAAAGAGCAAATGGAAAGAATTCTAGTATCAGCAAAGAAGAATGTAGAAGAAGGAATTCATAAATCTAGTGAATGTGAAACAATCCTAGATGATGTTCTTAATAGTTTTGAAATTGTTGATCAGTCAGTAATAGAAATTGCACGCTCTTCAGGCGAGCAAGCGCAGGGAGTTCATGAAATAACTCAAGCAATTCAAGAAATTGATACAGCAACTCAACAAAACTCTGATGTTGCTAGTCAGTCATCAAATAGAGCAGAAGAGCTTAAAGCTCAATCTGATACTCTCTCAACTATTGTATTAGATATGGAAGAGATAGTTCATGGTGTAAGAGAGCACAGAACTAAACCAATCACTAAGAAGAAAGTAAAAAAGGCCAAACCTGAATTAAAGCTTGTGAAGAAAGAGAACACTCCAAAAGCTCCTGTCGCAGCTTCTAGAAAGGAAGAAATAAGTATTCCTCAAAAGAAAGAAGAGCGTAAAACAGTTAGCGGAATACCATCAGCAGATGATGATAGATTCGAAGATATTATTTAATTAAAAAATAGATTTTTCAGTGTAACTCGTAAAAAGCTCGAGGGCCTTTGTCCCTATGAGTGAGTTACCTGAAAGATTTAATTCAGGCGACCAAACGGCCACTGAAAACTCTCCAGGTAAAACTGCTACAATTCCTCCGCCTACACCACTCTTTGCAGGTAGACCTACTCGATAAGCAAAATCTCCAACATTATCATAGAGTCCAGATGTAAGCATAAGAGAATTAACTCTCTTTGCCTTTAGCTTACTAACAATAGTCTCACCTGTAAGTGGATTTACTCCACCATTGGCCAAGAACAAGAAAGATTTAGCAAGGTCCTGTGTAGTCATTGCTATAGAACAGTGATGAAAGTATACATCTAATAAAGTCATTGGATCGGACTTTATATTTCCAAAACTTCTCATAAAGTACGCCAGAGCAGAGTTACGATCAGAGTTTTGAAACTCTGAAAGAGCAACTCTCTTATCAAATTGAACATCTAAGTTTTGACACAAATCCTGTACAAAACTTAGGATCTCTTTATATGGATTAGAAAAGTGCTGAATAATTGCATCTGTTGTAACAAGAGCGCCAGCATTGATAAAAGGATTTCGAGGAATCCCCTGCTCTGTTTCAAGTTGTACGAGAGAGTTAAAAGATGTTCCAGAAGGCTCTCTTCCAACTCTTTCCCATAATTGATCTTGGAGAAGCTCCATCGCCATAGATAGTACAAATACTTTTGAGATACTCTGTATTGAAAAACTTTGATTAAAGTCACCACAAGAGTAAGACTTCCCATCTATTGTTTCCACAGTCATAGCAAAACTCTTAGGATCAACTTTTGCCAACTCAGGTATATAATTCGCAACCTCACCCATACCAAAAAAAGGCTGTATATCTGAATGAATACGATCCAATATATCTTGCATTCTATATCTCCTTAGGCCCTTAAGACTTAAGCTTCTTAGTCACTATTTTATTTAAGGAGTTTGCAAAGCTTTCTTTATCTTTTGGTCCAAACGGTGCAGGTCCGCCAGTATCAACTCCACTATCTCTAAGGTCTTGCATAAAGTCTCTAATAGATAGTCTTTCTGAAATATTATCTTCAGTATATAACTCACCTCTTGGATTAATTGCAAGGGCCCCGAGTTCAACAATTTGAGACGCCAGTGGAATATCTGCAGTAATAACTAAATCACTAGGATCAGCATGGTCAACAATGTATTGATCCGCTACGTCTGCGCCTTGGTCCACATGAACAAACCTTATAAAGGGCGTATGAGGAAAGTTCATAAAGCTATTTGCCACCAAAACAACTTCTATCGATAAGCGAGAAGATGTTTTAAATACTGTTTCTTTAACAACCTTTGGGCAGGCGTCTGCATCAATCCAAATCTTAAAATTTACTTTTTCTATCATAAGCTCACTCTAACAGATGTTTGAATTATTTTCATTACATTAAATAAGTATTAACTAATCCAAAATATGATGTTTAAATTCAATAAAAAGGGTAATTTATGAAGGTTTTTAAAGTATTTTTTCTACTTTTGCTATCAGTGAATACATTTGCAGCGTCTACGACAGTAAACCCATTTAGTATCGAATTTTACACAAATAAAAATACAATCAATGTGAAGGCCAAGCTTACTCTAGCCTGTCGCTATGAAAAAGTAGTTTGGAGCGATTCAGCTGAATATAATACAGAATATAAAGATATAGATCTAACTGTTTCAAATAAAGACCAGAGAAACGGATTAACTAAACACACACTATCTCTTACAAATAAGCAGTATCTTGAAGTGACAGGTATTTTCAAACCTACTAAAGGCTGTAAGAGCGAGATTAGGTTTGATTTGAATGATGCTAATTACTCGATTGGTTGGGCCAATCAATTTTCAAGACCTATTTCTTTTAGCTACTGGAACTTCAAGAGTTATAGCTCTGACGATACTATCTTTAGACCTACAACTCTTAGAGATCAAATAGAAGGTAAGCTTCTGAGCTTTAACTACACTCCAGTATCTAGTCAGGTAAATGTATCTTTATTAGCAGATGGAGAGAGAGTAACAGAAATTCTTGGAACAAATGTTGCGCTAAATAAAGAAACCAATATGCCATATAGGCTCAAATAACTGATTTCACATCACTTTAGGCCGGTGTCTAATTGATATACGGCCTAGAATAAATTACATTCCACCAAGATTTATTTTAGATCCCTGCTAAACTTAACAAAAATCTTAGCAGAGAGGGAAAACGATGAATCTTAGAAAAGCTTTAATTATTGGATCATTATTAGTAACTGGTAGCTCAATAGTAGCAGGAGAGATGAGTCCTGAAGAGTTCTTATCTTGTTACAAGAAAGCTATTCATGAAAGAATTGAAGAAATCAAAGAGCAAGACCCTGAAGCTGAGCTATGTGATAAATTATCAGATGTTGAAGAAAGACTACTTCATGACCTTTATCTTGGAGAAGTGTTAGAGAATGGTGTTTATACTAAACTTGGAAGTGCAGCTATTTCAAATTCAAGCTTACAATCACATTACGAATATATAAGGAATGAAAAACAAAGATATGATATCTCTTGTTACGATAGTAGATTTCACTTACTTAAGAGAACTGACCTTGACCTTATTGAAGAAGGTTTAGAGAAAATGTTCAATGTTAAACTTGGATTCAGAGGTTGGCATGAGAAAGTAAAAGATCTAGACCACTCATTCTGTAAGTAATAACTAGCTTTTCATAATCTTCAGTATTAGAATTCCCCAACAGGAGATCTAAATGCTGAAGATATATGGTTTCAATACTCAAAATAATAAGAAAGTCCTTTATATAGCCGAAGAATTAAAAATCCCCTACGAATTTATAAGTGTAAATCTAATGGAGAGAGAAAATCGTTCTAAAGATTTTCTAGAAATGAATCCTATCGGTAAAGTCCCAGTTATAGAACATGAAGGAAAATATCTTTTTGAATCAGGTGCCATTTGTAGATACTTAGGAGATATTTCTAATTCTCCTCTACTTCCTCTCGATAAATTTGAGCGCGCACAAGTTGATCAATGGATGGAATTTTTCACAAACCATTTAGGTCGATTCTTAAATACACTCTATTTTGAAAAAATACTTAAACCTATATTCAAGATTGGAGAAGCAAATGTTGACTCCTGTAATGAGGCCGAAAAGTTTTCTTCTATTCAGTTAAAAGTCTTAGATAAAGAACTCTCAAAAAGAAGCTATATTGCTTCTGATGAAATCTCCCTAGCTGACTTTTATGCGTATGCTTATATTGAGCAAATGGATGTACTTAAAATGAGTTTTGATAACTTTCCTAATGTACTAGACTGGAAAGAAAGGATTAGAACTAGAGACTCTATCTCAAGGGCACAAAGACACTTTAATTAATAAAGTTAGGAATATAAGTAATGGCAAAAAGCTCAACAATATATAAAGCAGACATAATTTATTCAAATTTAAATAGTCATTATTACGACGACTTCTCTCTAACGATGGCAAAGCACCCTTCAGAAAATGAAGAGAGGATGATGAATAGACTTATTTGCTTTCTCCTTTGTGCAAATCAAAATCTAGAATTTACCAAAGGACTCAGCTCTACTGATGAGCCAGAGCTATGGGAAAAAGACCTCACAGGAGAAATTGTTCATTGGATAGAGATGGGAGAGCCGGATGAGAAGAGAATTAGACAAGTAGCAGGAAAGTCACAAAAAGTTACGATCTTCACTATAAAGAAAAATACCGCAGAACAATGGCTTGAAAAAGTGAAAGATAAAATCCCACATAATAAAGTTGATGTCTTTCACTTAGAGAGTCTAAGTGAAGAGAATATTATAGAATTAGTAAGTAAGAGTATGAAGTTATCTTGTACAATTGAAGATGACTCAATCTACCTTTCAAATGATCAAAGAACTATTCATTACAAATTTCAAAAGAAAATTTAACCAAAAAAAAGGTGCCTAGGGCACCTTCAATTTTATCTTAATTTAGAGAATATCTGGTAGTTGTACTTACCATGGTAATAGATTTCAGTTCTAAAGATTCCCATCGAAAGAACAGCTGGATGGTAATATAAGAACATATGCCATTTACCATTTGGATAATCAGAGCTAACAGTAGATTTAGATCTAATCTCTACCTTGTGAGCGCCTTGATAACCATCTTTATCCACCTGGCCAATATACTTCATTGTTGCAACTTTATCTTCATTAGCAATTTCAATTGGACCATTATTTTTAAGGTCATAGTAACCCTGCTCTGTCTCCATTGCTTCAGGGAAAGAAAGCACATAAGAGCCACTCATGAACTTTTTAAGGAGTCTACCAATTATACCTTTTGGTTTTAGCTTATAATCAATATTAACAAGAAAATCATGATCAAAAGCTTCATGCTTCTTAATAACTAGACTTCCATTTTTGTGATATTTTCCGTCAAGTACCCAATGATTGAGGGCCTCAGAGCTTGCATACGTAGATGTTGCAATAAATAGAGTAAGACAAATTGTTAAGATCCTTCTCATCGTTATAGTCCTATGTAACAGTTTATAATTACATAAAATATATCAAAGAGAGAAAACCTCTGCACGATAATTCATTGCTCACGGCATTGCACAATAGTGCGTTAGGCAAGACCGATTCTAAACCTTCTCTTCTTTATTTTTCCATTTGATAGTCCATTAACAACATCATGAACCTTATCAGAACGTACTGCAACATAGCTCAAAACATTCATAACAGTTATGTCACCAATATCCTCTGCAGCTATTCCAGAGGTTCCAATAATGGCCCCAACAATATCACCTGGTCTGATTTTATCTTTCTTCCCACCGCTTATATAGATAGTTGTCATAGGAGGAACTAGTGAATACGCTCCATCTACTCCTTCAAAGTCATCAATATGAATGATCTTAGCAGTAGAATCAGTGTAATCTTCAATAGCTTCTACCTTATAAAGTTCTTTAGAGATAAATAAACTAAGAGCAAGCCCCTCTTTACCAATTCGACCTGTCCTACCGACTCTATGAACATGAACTTCAGGGTCAGTAGAGATATCAAAATTCACAACTAGCCCTAAATCTTTCACATCTATTCCTCTTGCAGCAACATCTGTCGCCACAAGAACGAGACAACTTCTATTAGCAAACTTAGAAAGAGCTAAAGTACGATCTTTTTGCTCATGGTCTCCATGTATAGCAAGTGCTGAAATTTTCTCATTCTTTAGAAAACTTGCAACTTCGTCACATGTTCTCTTTGTTTTACAGAAAACAACAGTAGACTCAGGATTATATTTGGCCAGAAGCTTTGAGAGAATTTCTAATTTCTCTTTATGAGAGTTTAATTCAAAGAAAATTTGTTCAATTGAGTTTTCTTCATGCTCAGAGTCTACTTTAACAAATTGAGGTGAGTTTTGAAGGGCACTACTCAACTCCATAATTTCATCAGGATATGTTGCCGAGAAAAGTAAAGTCTGCCTTCCTTCTAAGGGAAGAAATGTTTCAATTTCTCTGATTGGATCATAAAAGCCCATATCTAACATGCGATCAGCTTCATCCAAAACAAGAGATGAAATTTCACTAATATCAAAGTGATCGTCTTTTAAAAATTTTAAAACTCGACCTGGTGTGCCGACAATAATATGTGAACCGTGGGCCAGAGAACGTATCTGATGGTACTCACTCGTCCCACCACAAATAGTAGTAACCTTAACGTTACTTGTAAGCCTCGCAAGACGTCTAATCTCTTTAGCGACCTGATCTGCTAGCTCTCTTGTAGGACATAGTATCAAAGACTGAGGTCTTGAACTTTTTAAATTAAGTGAGTTTAGTACTCCTAGCCCAAAAGCAGCAGTCTTACCGCTTCCCGTCTTAGCTTGACCAATAATATCAGAGCCTTTGAGGATAATAGGTAGACTTTCTTCCTGAATTGGAGTCATTGAAGTAAAGCCGAGGCTATCGAGGTTTTCTATGAGTTCATTAGATAAATTAAGTTGTTTAAATTCCATGCTGGACCATAGCATGAGCTAAAACCAATCTCCATAGAAATGACCCAAAGGGTATAAAATAATAGGTAATTAATTTCCTTTTTGTGCTAGTATCGAAAACTATGAAAAATGATAAAAATAAGGGCCTTCACCCAAGAAGCCTACATAATGAAAAGTATGACTTTAATGTGCTAATTAAAAGTACTCCAGAGTTAGAGAAATTTGTAACAACAAAACAAAATGGAGAACTCTCCATCAATTTCTCTAAACCAGAAGCTATAAACTTATTAAATAAATCCCTTCTTCACCACTACTATGGGATTGAGAAGTGGAATGTTCCTAAGGGTCACCTTTGTCCTCCAGTACCAGGTAGAGCTGATTATATCCATTTAATTGCTGATCTACTCTCATCAACAAATACTGAAGAGATACCAACAGGTGAAAATGTAAAAGGTCTAGACATTGGTGTTGGTGCTTCTTGTATATACCCACTGATTGGAAATAGGACTTATGGATGGAAGTTTGTTGGCTCTGATATTGATTCAGATTCAATTAATTCTTCTAAAAGTATTGTTAAGGCAAATAAGAATATAAAAATGGGTGCTATTAAGCTTCGTTTTCAACCAGAAAAAAATAATATCTTTGATAATATGATTCAGTCTGGGGAAAAGTTTGATTTCACAATGTGCAATCCTCCATTTCACGCCTCTGAAGAAGATGCAGAACTAGCTGCACAGACTAAGATTAAAAACTTAGAACGAAATGCTAAGAAAAATGGACAAGAAGTTAGTCAAAGTAATAAAAGCCAAACAACTTTTGGTGGTAACCATAATGAATTAATTTTTCCTGGCGGAGAAGTTGAATTCATCAAGAGTATGATTCAGCAAAGTACTCATAAAAAGCCAAATGTTCTTTGGTTTACAGTACTAGTCTCTAAGGCAAGTAACTTAGATACTATCTACGGCCTTTTGAAAGACTCTCAAGTTGAGGAGTATAGAACTCTAAATATGCAACATGGGAATAAAGAAAGTAGAATTGTTGCTTGGACATTTCAAAATGATGATCAAAAAGCAACCTGGTCAAAAAAGTGGACTAAGTAGAAAGTTATTTTCTACTTTTTCCTTTCTTCTTTGTAGTAGATAAATCTAGAGTCTCATGAAATGGATGATCATTAACTAGAGGAATTTCCCTACTAATTTTCTTTTGAATATTTCTTAGAAGCGGCACTTCTTTTTGAATACATAGAGAAATTGCAATACCATCTCTCCCCGCTCTAGCAGTTCTTCCTACTCTATGAACATAGTAGCTAGCATCTTCTGGTAAGTTATAGTTAATAACATGACTTACACTACTTACGTCAATCCCTCTAGCTGCAATATCAGTAGCAACAAGAACTTGAACATTACCTTCACTAAAGTCGAGAATTGCTTGATCTCTTTCTTTTTGAGATCTATTACTATGGATTTCAGTACATGAAATTCCACTCTTAGTTAAAGAAGTTACAATTATAGGCACACTGTACTTTGCCTTACAAAAGATAATAACTCTTTTAGCAGTCGAAGATTCAAGTAGTGAACACAGAAGGTAATTCTTATTTTCTTCTGAGACATGATATAGCTTCTCACTAATTCTATTAGCGATAGTTGACTCTGGTTTAACTTCTATTTTCACAGGACGCTTTAAAACTGAATCAGCAAGCTTTGAGATGAGTTCAGGCATTGTGGCTGAAAACATAATCGTCTGTCTACTTGTTGGCAGACTCTCAATAATGGTATTTACATCATCTAGAAAACCATAATCAAGCATCATATCTGCTTCATCTAAAACAAGAGCTCTGAGTTTAAAGAAGCTAACTTTCTTAGCTCTTATAAAATCTAGAAGCCTACCAGGAGTTGCAATCAAAAAATCACTTCCACGCTCTAGGTTCTCAATCTGACTCTCTCTACTCACGCCACCAATAGCAACAGTTGTTGTTAAATCTAAACCTTTTGAGTATGACTGAATATTCTGATCTATTTGAGTTGCAAGTTCACGTGTTGGAACAATGATAAGAACTCTAACTTCTTTAGCAGAAAGAGAAACCTTCTCTGTAATTACTTTTTGAACGAGAGGTAGAGAAAAAGCTGCTGTCTTCCCTGTTCCAGTTTGAGCAACACCAAGTAAGTCTCTGCCCTTTAAAAGAGGAGGAATACTCTTTGCTTGAATAGCTGTAGGTTTATTATAGCTGAGTACGCTTAAGATGGACTCACACACACCTAAATCTTTGAAATTAGTCATGTATGCAAGATTTCATGTTCCACATCACTTAGTCTCTTCACTTGTAAAATATATGCACTATAAAAGCTTATCTTAAAGGAATTGACTATATTCTGACTAAGGAGTAGCTGTAGGTATGTTTAAAGCGGACCACCACCTCGTTCTAGCTCCTATAAGAGGGGTTACGAATTATATATTTAGAAATGCACTAGAAGACACATTTGGTGGTGCGGACTCTTCAATTTCTCCGTACATAGTCACCAAAGAAAGTGGTGAGTTAAATCAGAGACAACTCTATGACGCCGACTTTAGTGTAAATAAAATCCCCACCACCTCTCAAATTCTTACTAAAGAAGTAGACCAATTCATTCATGTTGCCAAAATTCATAGAGACCTTGGGGTGAAGAAAGTTAATTTAAATATGGGTTGTCCCTATCCAATGGTGGCCAATAGAACAAAAGGTTCAGGGCTACTACTTCATCCCGAAAGAGTGGAGAAGCTTTTAACTGAAATAAAAGAGAGATGCCCAATTGAGTTTACTGTAAAAATTAGACTTGGAAGGGAATGTAAAAGTGAAATAAAAAAGATTATCCCTATTATCAATGATCTTGAAATTAATGATTTCACGATTCATGCGAGACTTGGAAAGCAGTTATATAAAGGAAACGTAGACGTTGATGGATTTGAAGAATGTCTCCCACTTTTAAATACTCTGCCTTGCTATAATGGAGATATTAAGACAGTAGATGACTTTAATAGACTTTCTACCCGTATGCCTCAAATTAAAAGATGGATGGTAGGTAGGGCCGCACTATCTAATCCAGCACTTCTCTCTCAAATTAGAGGAGAGAGATATAATGAGCAGAAATATCGTGCGAACTTTATTCAAATGCACAAAATAATGAGCTATGAATATCTAAATAGGGAGAATGCAAAGTCTGACTACCTACAAAGAATGAGGGAGCACTGGCTCTACTTTAAAGACGTATTTGAAAATGAGCACAAAGTTTACAAGAAGATAAAAAAAGCAAAAACAATAGATCAATTTCACGAAGCAATTGAATGGATACTTGATCAAGAAATATCAGAAAATGTTCTCAACTAGTGTTTTAATTACTCATTTAAGCTAGAGTATTTCGTATATAGATTTTGCTAAAAGAGCAAATAGCACAAAGTTAAAGACTTTTTTAATAACCATTGTATTTCCCTTTACAACAAAACCACTTCCAAGATAATTCCCAACAAGACTCGCCACTATGGCCACACCTGCAACTTCCCAGGCTATCATTCCCTTGGTTAGGAACACAACAAATGCAGAAATATTACTTGTAAAGTTAATCATCCGAGCACTTGAAGATGCCTTATGAAGGTCCATATTCATAAAGAGAACCATTGCTACAATTAAGAAAGTCCCAGTACCTGGTCCAAAGAACCCATCATACGCTCCGATGACAAGTCCAATAATAGAACATCTGATAATTAGTGTTTTCTTAGAAAGGCTGTAGTCTTCATCTCTAGAGATCTTACTTCTGATATGGTTTAAAATGAAAATAAAAGGAACAATGACAATGAGAATATAAGTCATTTTCTCACTATCTAAGTAGGCACCAAGGTTGGCCCCAAGCATAGAGCCCAAGACACCGGTAATGATTCCATAAATCAAAACACTAAAATCAATAACACCACTTCTTATGTATCTAAAAACTGTTATTGTTCCCCCACTCGTACTTACTAACTTATTTGTACCTAAAATAAACTCAGCAGGAACACCCATAGCAATATAGGTAGGGATTGTTATTAAACCGCCTCCCCCAGCAATTGAATCCACAAAGCCAGCAAAAGAGACGAAAACAAAAATAAGAATATATTGAATTATAGAAAAATCGATCATTAATACCACTTTAACATTGAAGCAGTGATAAGAGGAGATAAAGCATTCTTTGAAAGAAAATTCTCAATAAAGTGACCAGGGTTATAACCTTTTTGAGATCCATCTTCATTAAAGAAGTATTCAAAGAAAGTATTCCCTTCATATACTCGAAGTAAAATATTAGACATCTTGGTATCGTAACCTAGGATATAAGGAAAATAATCATTTAAGGCGACTCCGTCTGCACTATACTTTGCATTCAAGTCATAAACTATTCCCTCATATAAGATTACAACATGCCAAGCATAGCTATTATCATAGAGACCATTCTGTGGTGTTAGACGTGGCTTAGTCTTATCTTGCTGGATGATTAAGACATGAATATCTCTTAGATCTGCACCATTCTCTTTTAGATACCTTAGGAGCTTAGCGTGATTCTTGTGACAAAAGTTAACCTCATAATCAGCAGTGCTATAATAATCTGCAAATTCATTATAAAGCACTTCTCCTGTACTTATAGAGAGAGACTGTAAAGAAAAGATTAATGTTAAAAGTACTAAAAGCTTCTTCATTTATTCATAACTCTTTTTATGGCCGTATCGACTGTAAGATCTTGAGAGTTTATAAGTTTAATAACTTCCAACATTTTATCTGGTTGTACAAAACCACCACTTTCACAAGGTAATCTACCAGACTTAGGAATATAGACAGTATTTAAAAGTATATTTTTAAGCTGGTCTGTTGATAGTGATTTATTTAACTCATGTGCCTTCAGTAAAGCGTTTAGTACAAAAGGTGCGGCCATAGATGTACCATTTAAAGCTATAGTTCCACCACCAGACTGTGCTGATACAACCTGTTGACCTGGAGCAAATACTTGTACGACTCTTTTTCCATATTTTGAAAAACTAGCTGGCTTATACTCTTCATACTTACTAGGATCTAAACTAGCTGT
>NZ_JBFGYP010000042.1:0-22564 GCF_041587335.1 Halobacteriovorax sp. | reverse complement strand
CTTCTTTGTGAAGCAGCAGGGTATGATGTTATCCTAATTGAAACTGTAGGAGTAGGACAGTCTGAGTATGAAGTCGCTTCGATGGTCGACTTCTTTCTTGTCCTTATGCTTCCAAATGCAGGCGATGAACTACAAGGAATAAAGAAAGGAATTCTTGAACTAGCAGATTCAATTGTAATTAATAAAGTTGATGGTGAATCTGTAAACTTAGCATCTCAAACAAAGTCCCACTACACAGGGGCACTTCAAATCATCCATCCTACGTCATTCTGGAGACCAGAGGTTCAACTGATCTCATCTCTAGAAAATAAAAACATTGATGGTGTTTGGGATATGATTCAGAGGTACAAAACAGAAGCAGAGGCAAACGGAGAGCTCCAAGAGAAAAGAATTAACCAAAATAAGAACTGGATGCAAAAATTAATTGTAGATCTAATTGATATAAAACTTAAGCAACACCCAAAAGTAAAAGAAAAACTTCCACTACTTGAAAAGAAAGTAACTGATGGAAAAACAACACCATATCTCGCTGCGAATAAAATAATTGAACTTTTTTTAAAATAGGATTTTTAATGAAAACAATTTTACTTACTTCCTTTATTATTTCTAGTATTTTAAATATTTCAGCTCGAGAAGTCAGCTGTGTGGTTAATGACGTCTATGCACCATACTCTGATATTTTTCTAAAAAAAGAAAAAGGTAATAAGTATAGAATGGTTGTCAGTAAAGAAGGTGAAGAGCTCATTGATGAAACTGTAAGCTACTCTTTCTCTAGACGAGGACGTAACACAGTATTTCGCAATAAAGAGACAGAGCTTAAAACCCAAAGACTTGTAATAAACAAAGGTGTTAGAGCACTATTTGTTGTACCACAAATCTCAAAATTATCTTATACTGGTCTATGTAAACTTCATAAAAACTAGGTTTTGAAAGATGAACAAAGATGTCAAAAAGAAGTCACTAAGAGAGAATTTCAGAACAAACAATAAAATGTTAAAAGAAATTTTTCTTCTCATTAAGAAAAATAAGAAGTGGTGGCTCATGCCAATCTTCTTTGTCTTTGCAATTCTTAGCTTATTCTTAACTCTAGCAGGTGGAAGCTCTATTCTTCCTGCAATATATGCATTATTTTAGAAAGGATATTTAAGAGAAGTTGGATCGAACTTCTCATCCTCTGATCTTTTTAGGTAAGAAGTTTCATCATTATCAAACTTCTTACTCATTGGATCTTTACCAATGAGCCTCATAAAAATACCAATAGGACTTATAAGGAAAAAGTAACTTAAAGAAAGTAGTATCTTTGCTTTAATATAAGTCAGTACATTGAAAATAAATTGCCATGGATAGTAAAAATAAATAAGCCCCCTCAAAAATATAAACCTTAACAAAATGGTCACTCCACCTAAAATAAATGGAATAAGAGATATTTTATAGTTCCATCCCCAAGGAAGAATTAATCCAATAACGACAGAAAAAATAAATGTAATCTGATACCCAAAAGTCTTAAGTTCTTCAGAACTTACCACTTTCTTCTCTTTATCAACCTGCCCTAACTCTCCTGTAGAGTATTTTTCAAAACTATCTTTCTTTTGCTCTTCTTTATACAGAATATAGTCCCCTACAACTAAAGTATCCATCTCTGTATTCATAAAGCAGTTAATGGCATTTTCAGGAGTTAACACAATTGGCTCTCCTCTAATATTAAAAGAAGTATTTATTAAGACAGGTATTTTAGTAATTTTATCGAACTCAGAAATCAAGCTTCTAAATTTATCATTAGTATCAGAACTAACAGTCTGAATTCGTGCAGATAAATCGACATGAGTAATCGCTGGTAATTTAGAGTCTACACAAGAGAGCTTCTCAAAAAGGTCACTCGACTCACCAGACTTATAGCTAGCATTTAGAACTTTTGACGTAAAAAGCATATATGGTGACACACCATTAAAATTAAAGAAATCAGAAACTCTCTCCTCAAGTACAGCAGGAGCAAAAGGCCTAAAAGATTCTCTATATTTAATATTTAAATTTAACTTCCTTTGCATATCCTTACTTCTTGGGTCCCCAAGAATAGACCTGTTACCAAGTGCCCTCGGCCCATATTCAGCACGACCTTGAAACCAGCCTACGACCTTTCCTTCACTAATTTCCCTAGCTGTGAGCTCCTCTACATTCTCTACTTTAGAGTACACACAATTCATGCTCGCTAATACTTCTTCAATTTCAGTATTTGAATATGAAGGACCAAGAAGAGAGCCTTTCATTGAATCAAATTCACCTACAATTCTCTCATTTCCCAGATATTGATACCAGCATGATAGAGCAGCTCCAAGACTCCCACCAGAGTCTCCAGCAGCAGGTTGAATCCATATATTTTTAAATATATTTGATTCCTTTAACTTTCCATTTGCAACACAATTAAGTGCGACACCTCCGGCCAAGCATAGAGAATCCAAACCAGTTTCATCTCTAAGGGATTGTGCCAAAAGTAATACAATCTTCTCTGTTGTCTTTTGAATACTTGCAGCTATATCCATATGGAACTGTTCAATTTTCTCAGAGCTCTTACGTACTCTATGATCAAAAAGGTCTGAGAACTTCTCATTAGTCATAACTATGTCTGTAGCAAAAGAGAAGTAGTCCATATTTAAGCGAAATGATCCATCTTTCTTTATATCTATCAATTTGTCTTCGATTAGTTTTGAGTACTTAGGATCTCCATAAGGAGAAAGTCCCATCATCTTGTATTCACCATTATTAACTTCAAATCCTAGATAATATGTAAAGGCTGAATACAAAAGACCTATAGAATGTGGAAACTCAATAGACCACAATTTCTCAACTTCATTCCCATTTCCAATCCATGCACTTGCAGTATCCCACTCTCCAACACCATCAAGACAGAGAATAGCAGACGAGGAGTAAGGACTTGGATAAAATGCCGATGAAGCATGAGAAAGATGATGCTCACAGAAGAGAATACTCTGGCTTCCACTCCATTGAGGATCTATCTCTTCGAGAGACTTTCTTAGCTTTTTTTCTAAAAATATTTTTCCATTAAACCACTCAGGAAGAGAGGCCTTATAAAACTTCCAGCCAAACGGAGCGAAAGAAACATAGGTCTCTAACAAACGCTCAAATTTAGTTAAAGGTTTATCATAAAAAATAAAATGACTAATGTCAGATAGGTCTATATCAAATAACTTCAAGCAATAGGACAACGACTTTGCAGGAAACTCTTTATCATGTTTTAACCTTGAGAACTTTTCTTCTTCTATTGAAAATAAGATTTCTCCATCTTTAATTAGAGTGATAGCACTATCATGATAATAAGCAGATATTCCAATTATATAACTCACTACTTTTCATAAACCTTTTTAAAGAAGAAACTTTTAAAGCTTTGCCAAAATCTATGAATTACTCTTTCTATATACTTCATATCGGGATTATCAATTTTAAGTCTTTCAGAAACAGGAATCATTCTTGTCTCATTAATAAATGATGGGACTCTATTTTTTATATTGCAGCAGTCCTCTTTATTATCCCACAGGTCCTGGTCTTTCCAAAAGTACGACTCACCAAGGCCTAGATAACATGTTGAAAACTCAATTTTATTTCTTTGACATCTCTCTTTTATAATTTCGTAATACTTTCTAATCTCATCACCGGAGTAGGCAAAGCCTTCAACCATCTCCTTCATATCACTAGACATGAACCCCATTAAATCGACTTGAGTTTTCTTATGAATTAGTTCAACAACTTTTTCATCTAAATGAACAAACCCTGTCAAAAGAGACTTACATCCATAGAGAGCGAGTTCATCGATATAGTCAAACTCAAAAAAATTCGTCTTTGCATCTGTACTTAAGTCTCTGGATAAAGTTCCATCTGGGTAGATAGGAAAAAGAGGATTAAGCCTAACCGTACACCATATATTAGCATCCGAAAGCTTCTTAAGGGCCTGAAGTCTTAGCTTTGGAGATGGTGCTCCAGGCTCTATGACCCTAGTAAAATCCTCATTTAAACTAGGCAAGGACATTTGGATTGAAAAGAGATCTGGATCTAAATAATCCATATATCGATCATCTGTTACATAGTGAGATCTTGTTAGAAATACTGTCGGATACTTATAGAAGTTTAATATTTTTATTAATTCTAGTGTAATTCCATATTTCTTATCCATCGCCATAAATGGATCGGACAATGAACCTATCCTGAGAGGAGTTTTCCTCTCTATCACTTCCCTAAGAGGATGAGCATCCTCTGTTTCAAAAATAGTATAAAATAATTCCCAAAACTCAGATATATTAATAGGAAGAGGCATTGGATTATTCCAGCTATTACTTTTAGATAGATCTGACTTTGCCCAGCAATATTCACAATCATGAAAACAACCTTCGGCATAGGAATCTATCTGTAATCCATAATAGCACTCCGAACAATCACTGAGAGCATTCAATAACTTAGGAATTCCACTTGGAGGAGAGCTTTTAAAAAAGCCTTTTTTGAAAAAGAAATCATATATCGAAATATCAAAAGTAGATTTATACTTTGACTTGATTTGTAGTTGATTGAATTTATCTACAATTTCTCTATTCATTATGACCCTAGTTTATAATTTAATAATACAGTATCTTCCCATTTCAAACCATTAATTATCAATCTACTTCCTTGAACCTGCTCAATCTTTGATCCATAATCAATATATAAGGAATTAAAAATGAAAAAATCAGTCTATAAAGATGTCTTGATATCAATAATTATCGCTATTTCAATTATTACACTACTAGAGGGAATTGCTCGCCTATCTTACTCTCTAACAAGATTAGATAAAATAGTGGCAGTACTAGAAGAGAAAAAGGATATTTTTTGGAAGGTAAAGTCTAATCTAAATGTAAATTTCTTCAAAGAAGTTATTCAAACTGATTCGCATGGATTTCGAATAACTGAAAATGAAGAGCTTTGGGATAACACGAAACTCAAAGTTGCTGTAATGGGAGCATCCCCAAGCTTTGGCTGGGGCGTAAAGAACTCAGAAACATACTCCTCTCAGGTATCGATAAACTCAGATCATCAAATCAGTGTTAAAAATTTTTCTCAAATAGGTTATAGCTCATTTCAAGGAACACATCTTATAGAGAGCATTTTAAAGTTTAACCCTACACATGTCTTAATTTCCTACGTGATTAATGACTTAGATTATTATCGTTTTTTTTACTCTGAAAACATACCAGACAAGGAAGTTAAAACATCTAATAGTCTAACCATATTATTAAGAAACTATGTTAAATCTCTCTATCTTCCAAAACAAATATTTCATTTATTAAAATCAAAAAAATCAAACGATATTAAACTAGGTAGAGTCTCAAGGGTTTCTAAGAAAGATTACCTCACTAATATTGATACCCTTGTGAAAAAGATAAAAGAAAATGGCATCATTCCAATTCTCATAAAGTTTCCTGTAAATATAAATTCACAGGATAGCTTAAGCCAAGACATTCAGAAAATACAAAACGCTAAGATAAAAAGGCAAAGTCTTATTTATAATGAGGCCCTAGATCAATACTCAAGGAAAAACAATATTGACCTAATAGACTTCACTGAGGTTGTAAGAACAAGTGATCAATATCTATTCCTAGATCCCGATGGAGATACAATTCATCCAAATAAACTCGGTCACAAGCTATTTGCAGATAAGGTATTAGAGTACTTTAAAAAAATCTAATTATAGGCAATATTACCTCGATAAAATGTCGAACTTCTTCTTCAGTATTATAAGGGCCAAGAGAGACTCTCAAAGATGGTTTTAGCTCTTTTTTATGATACCAAGAGTGACAGCAATGAACTCCACTTCTAACCATTATACGATGAGACTTATCTAAAATTAAAGAAATCTGCCCTAGATCTAACCCTTCAACTAAAAAGTTAACTATTCCGCCTCTTAGTGGTGGGTCTTTGGGTCCAAGAATTGTCACTCTATCTTCCTTCAAAAGAGCTTCAGTAAGAATCGAATTAAGCTTAACGATATGATTGCTTATATTGCTAATGCCTATACTTTTAATATACTCAATGGCCGCTCTTGCCCCAAAAGCTCCAGAGTAATTCTGAAGTCCTGCTTCAAAACGATATGGGATTTCACTAAATGTACAAGATTCATAGGTTGAATCAATGACAGTCTCTCCTCCATACAACATTGGTGTAAGCTGCTCAAGAGCATCTATTTTTCCATACAGAGCACCAATCCCAGACGGACCTAAGCACTTATGAAAGGAAAAGGCTATAAAGTCAGCATTTAACTCTTCAACATTGATAGTAGAAGTTGTCATTGCTTGTGCACAATCAATTAAAACAAGTGCTCCATACTTCTTAGCAATTTCTGTTAACTCTTTTACTGGTAAGCTACTACCAGTGACATTTGAAGTATGATGAAATGATACTAATTTATATTTATTTTCTGAGAGTATTTTTTCAAACTCTTCAAGATTAACACTGTATTGATCATTTATTTCAAAGTGATTTAATAATACACCTTTCTCTTTAACTAAAAACTGCCATGGAAGTAAGTTTGAATTATGTTCCATATCAGAAGTCAGTATCCTGTCGCCAGATTGCCAATTAATTCCCTTAGAGATTATGTTTATGGCCTCTGTTGTATTACGAGTAAAAATGATTTCCTTAGGATTACTGGCTCCTATAAATTCAGATACTACCTTTCTTGCTCCTTCAAACTTCTTAGTAGTCTGCACTCCAAAACTATGAAGAGTTCTATTATGACAAGAAGGATGAAGTTCATAATACTCATTCATTGCCTCAATCACAGAACGGGGCCTTAAGCTTGTGCATGCATTATCAAAGTAGGTAAATTTCTTATTATTTTTAAAGACAGGAAAATCTTCTCTTAATTTACTTATATTTATAGTCATAATGAAGCTACTTGATAAATGGATAGAATTGCAATCAACCAAATGATTAAAAGGAATGTAAGATTAAAATATTTAAATATTAGCCCAGAAAGTCTAGGAGACAATTTGAATACAAAGCTCGATAATTGGCATTTTGATCGGGTGAGGATATTTTTTTGCTTTATTAACTTAAAGTTAGCATTTATTAAAAGTTCTATACTTCTATTTTTTTTAAAAATAATAAGAAATAAAACTTTAATGATAGAGCATATAACAAGTAAAGGAAGCGATAGAGTTAATAGACCTATAAAAGAAATATGATCTTTTTCAAATTCAGCTCCACAGCACTCTAACTCCTGGTCAAACATCATGACTTCCCAATAATCTTCTGTAGTTTTTTATCATCTTTTTCAATTAACTTAACCATACTTGTAATTTTTGATTTATAAAAATCTACTGTTAAGTCTCTATATTCTTCATAAGTGTGTTTTTGTAAAAAATATTTAATAGCGAAGATATTAAAGATTATAAATTGAAAACATCTTGGCTGTCTCTTTCGATCATACTTGGATCCCTTCACATTTGGATTCGGAGCAAGACCTAAGCTAAAAAGTTTTTCTCCTGGAGTAAAAGACTTTCTCTTTTCATCATAGACAAGGGGCTTTTCAATCTCTGGAACAGTTAAATCATTTATAAGCTGAAGGCTAGATTTTTCTATAAATCCCTTTTCTTCTGGTCCATCCATCTCAAAGACAGGGTTGAAGTAAGTTATTCCAAAGTGATAATACATCTTTTTGAGTTCATCAATGACACCTTTCATTTGGGCAGGAAACATGCTCATTGCCTGGTTTGCACCATCTGCAACATACTTAATCCCATGGTCATTACAGTACTTAATTGTACGTACATGCATTGAAAGCTTACAAAGCCCACAAGTTGAGAGGTTAAATAGTCCAAACTTCCTTATATTTGAAAAGTAATTTTCATAAGAGATATGCTTAAAGAGTTTATCTACATTTAATATCTCATGGAGAAATCTTTGCTCTCCATACTTATCTTTAAGTAGTTTTGCTTGAAGGGCTGTATTATCTGTTTCGTGAAAACCAAATCTATTATATGTTACAAGATGAATTTTCTTAAAAGACTTTTCTAATAGTGCAGCAGTCAGCGTAGAATCGGTTCCCCCAGAAAAAAGAATGGCCACACTTTCACCAGAAGGATTCATTTCTTCTCCCCTTCTGTCTTTAGCTCTTTAAGTAGAAAGTTTAGTATTCCAAAGTAGGTATAGTAGATAAACTGGGTAATCCAACCCAGCACTTCACAAAAGAGTACCCTCAAGCGCCACGGCAAAATTAAGGAAATGATACAAATAATGAATCCAATAAAGCGGCTTATCATAAGTACTTATTTTAACATAAGTTATAGTTTAAACCAGAAAATCTAAAGGGAAGTTTTACTAATTACCTGAAATTTAAGAGAGGGTCAGCAATATACTGACCCTTAAAATATAGGACTTCTTATTGGTTTGAAAGAATAAAGACTCTATTTGCCTCTGTTTTAAGCTTTCTAACACTAATTGCATCTCTTTGAATGAACTTTACATTATCAGTTGTAGGGGCCACTCGGTCTGCGATATTTACGTATTGAGGATCAGTAAATCCTCTACTTTCATCTTTACTTAAAGCATGATTATTAGAGTTATGAGTTACTACTAGTACATGACTAGGTCCTCTCCAACCATCATTTTTGTATTGAGAGCTAGGAACTTCGACTACACCACCATCACTATTAAAAGTACCAATCTTCTTGAATACTTTTGCAATATCAAAAGAGTAGGCTCCTTTTCCTGCTACTAGATAAACAGATGCTTTACTTGCAACTACATTTTCAACTCTAAAACTTGCAAACTCTATAGCACTCACACTAATTGACATTAATACTGCTAAACTAATTGCTAAAAACTTCATAAATACCTCTTCCTTTTTATTATAATTCTAAGTAATTGTTGTAAATCATTAAATAACCTTTCTCGTTAATTTCGACTTGCTTCTTTTCTAAAAGAATACCGCCTAAATCAGAAGGTACTGGAATCTCGTCTGCGACTTCCATTCCATTTATATCACTTTGCATTTCTTTTATTTGGTCTCTCACTGAGCTTCTCACCTTTGACTTGAAAAACCTTATGTATTTGCTATCTAAAAAGACTGAGTCTAGATCAATTCCCGAAGCGATCATCTTAATACGCCCTGTTTTTGGATCAATTGGAAACTCTAAATTCATATCAAAATTAATGTGTATTGGATTCTTAACAAATGCTTTCTGCCACCCTGTAACTTTATAGATAATCTCTAAAGAAAGAGTCGCAGGCTTCCCCTCACCCTTTCCTTTAAAGTTTACGACAGGCATTCCAGCAATTCCTATAGATTCTCCATTATCGAGATCCATTTTTTCAAAATAACCTCTTAGTGCAGATAACTGAACCATTCTATTAATAAGTCCCTGATTAAGTGCCACTGTAATATCATAGTCTTCCACACTTGCTGCATCTAAGCTTGGATATTCTAAAGAGGTATATTTTGCAGGAAAAGGAATGACTCCACTAGATGGATCTGTAACATTGGCCCCCAGACCTACATGGAGATTATCTCCTACAAAGTTAAGCTCTTCTAATCCTAGCTTCCATAGAAACTTAGGTACAAACTTTCCTTCTGGAGCACCAGGAGGGTTCATTTGTGTTACTTCAAATAGGCCATCATCTAATACTGCTTCAGCTTTATCAGTAATCATTTGAGGCATTTTCTCTTCTAAAAACTCTTGTAGAGATGATTGAATTTTTTCTAAAATCATTGGCTCTTTTTCTACAACGAGCTTTTCTATTTCATCTAAATTTAGAGAAACCTCATGTCCATTTATTAAGATTTTGATTTCTGGCAATACTAGAGGTGACGTGAAATCTGCATCAAATTTAACGTCATTAATATTAGAAACTGGTCTTGAAACAACTAATTTAAACTTTCCTGTTTCATCTTTACCAAATTTTAAAGGAAGTCCTATTCTTAGCTTGTCACTGCTGTCGACTTGCTCAATTTGTAATCCATCAACTCCTATATCACCTAAGAATGAGTTATTTAAATCTCTTGCATGTACCTTATCAACACTTACCTTAATATCTGTTGTCTCTATCCATGCATAAACGAGAACATCGTAAGGATCTTCTTCTTCAGTTAATTGGGGCTTGTAAAATTCTAAAGATAGCTTCTCCCAATTTGCAGAAAATTCTATCCCCTCAACATCAGCTTGAAACTTATGCTTATCAAAATCTAACCCCGAAAAAAATCTATTTAATTGATTCTTAATAGTAAGAAGAGTTTCTTTAGCTTCAGGGTCTGAGACCATATCTTCTAAAGTTTGTTCTTCCATATTTATCTGTGTACCAGAATATGAGAATTGATCGATACTAAATCCGTTATTTTCAACAATGTCTTTTAAATTATCCTTAAAGTAACCTAGACCATTTTGAGATATATACAAACCTACAGAATGTTTAATATTTTCAGCCCTAACTCCTGAAATATAGAAGAAGCAGCTTATAAATAAGAAGAATGAGAAGAAGAATCTCTTTAATAATTCCAGTAACATAGATTATATCCTTAATAGATTAGTTACCTTATTCTATTGATTTTATGTATTGAAATCCATAAACCTTGTAAAGACTCCTCGGTGTGTATAAATATTGATCATAATAAATGAATTGAAAGCTAAGTTCTATTTTCCAGCACTTAGCATAGATTGATACAGATGATACCAAAAATAGAGAACTAATATTAAGAGAGAGAGCTTTATAGCTATTCTTTTTCGATTCAGAGGTCTCTTACTCATTACCAAGGACCTGATCCCATACGAATGACTTCAACTTCACCCTCTACTCTTAGATCTACAATTGTTGACTCTCCAACAAACTCATATTCTCCAGGGTCAATAATCATATCAAGAGGACCTCTAAAAGCTTCCTCTATTTGGTAACTATAGAATTCTTCCCCTGCGCTTAATCCCAAAATCTCAGGGGTAATATGAGTCGAAAGAAGTACGTCACCATGTACCTTAATTAAGTTTTGAGAAATTAAGTCAGGACAAAATCTCACACCCACTTCTTTATTATTCTTATTGGCCTGGATGGCCCTCGTAATTTTCTTTTTAGCTTCAAAGATGAAAGTGTAGTGACCTGGAATTTTTTTTCGAATCATCTTAAATGCACTATCATGAATAAATGCAATTTCGACGGCCCTAGAAATAGTGTCACAAATTAAACTATAGTGCTTAAGAGGTCCTTCATTTTTTATTCTATAAAGTTTCTCAACCCCTTTTTTATTAAAGGGATCACAAACTATAAGCCAGTTAGTATCTGTAGGGTAGCAAACTAACCCACCACCTCTTAAAATTTCACTGGCCTTTGATAAAACTCTATCATCAGGGCTTTGAGCAACTACATATTCAATCATTATCTACCTTTAAGGTGTTTTAAAAATTCTGAGTCTGATGAAATTATAAAGTTTGTCTTCTCTTTAAGAGATGATTGATACACTTCCATCGACTTTATAAATTCATAGAACTTAGGTCCTTTATTAAAGGCCTTAGCATAAATTGCAGACGCTTTAGCTTCACCTTCACCACGAATTTTTTGTGCTTTTCTATAAGCTTCAGATTGAATTCTTCTTAGATCTCTTTGAAGCCTCCCTTCAATCTTTGCTTTTTCACCAGATCCAATAGATCTAATTTTTTGAGCAATTCTCTGTCTTTCAGAAATCATTCTTTCGTATACTTTCTTCTCAACAGACTCTTCATAAGAAATTCTTCTAAGCTGAACATCGATTAACTCTATTCCAAAAGCACTAAGCTCTCCATCGGCCTTTTCAACTATAAGTTGGCTCAATTGCTCTCTACCAGTAAAAATCTTTTCAATTTCTCCAGTAACACCTTCTTCAACATAGTTTTGACCATTTTTAACTTTTTCAGCAATCTCTGCTTTTTCTTTTTTAATTTTATCAATTATTGCATTTGTATTTCTCACAGCTTCAACAAGGTTGTGAGAAGAGATGATATTTCTTGTTGCTGAGTCTAGAATTGTATCAAGTCTTGCCTTTGCTCCAGACTTATTTCTAACAGTCTGAATAAACTTAAGAGCATCTGTAATTCTATATCTTGCAGTTGTA
The DNA here is from genome assembly GCF_041587335.1 of Halobacteriovorax sp. Classification (GTDB taxonomy): domain Bacteria; phylum Bdellovibrionota; class Bacteriovoracia; order Bacteriovoracales; family Bacteriovoracaceae; genus Halobacteriovorax. Next base: position 10,452 of record NZ_JBFGYP010000042.1, on the reverse strand, counting down.
TCAACTTTAATAAATTTCTTATCTTTAGTTGGAATTTGGTTTGGCATTCCATCCCAAGATAAAATTCTCTTATCTACATAACGAACTTCTTGAACAAATGGCTTTTTAAAGTGAAGTCCTGCTTCAGTTTTAGGCTCACCTACAGGCTTACCAAATTCCGTAATTATTGCTTGTCGACCTTCATTTAAAATAAAGAGTGAAGACTTTCCAACTACGATTAAACCAAAAACAACAATAATAAGTGGTGCTATAATTTTATTATTCATTACTTCTCCCCTCCTAATGACTTATTAAAAACAGGAAGTAGTCCTTTAATTTCAGGATCCACGACAGTGATATTTTCAAATTTCTTAAAAATTGTAGACATTGTCTCAAGGTAGATTCTCTTTCTCGTTACTTGAGGGGCTCTCTTATACTCTTTAAAGATTGCAGTAAACTTCTCAGCATCACCCATAGATCTATTGACCTGAGCACTTGCATAACCTTCAGCTTCACTAACAAGTTTTTGTGCCTTACCTCTAGCTTCAGGAATGATTTTATTATATTCCCCTTCAGCTTGATTTATAGACTTTTCCTGTTCTTGTTTTGCTTCATTAACTTCATTGAAAGAAGGTTTAACAACTTCAGGAGGATTAACATCCTGTAACTTAACAGTCACAATGCGAACTCCCATATCATACTTATTTAAAACCTCTTGCATTAGAACTAATGCTCTTGTTTCAATTTCAACTTTCCCAGTAGTAAGAATATCAGTTACAGATCTATCGCCAACAACTCTTCTCATAATGGACTCGGAAACATCTCTAATATTTGTCTCAGGTGAAGATGTCTGAAATAAATACTTAAATGGATCTGCAATTTGAAATTGTACTGCCCACTCAACATCAGCAACATTTAAATCACCAGTAAGCATTAGAGATTCATTTCTGTAATTTCTTGAAGAGTAAGTCGTTCTTCTAGATCTTGTATCTTGAGTTCTAAATCCAAACTCTGCCTGAAGGACACGCTTTGTCTTAACCTTAATAACTTGATCAACTCCCATCGGAACCTTAAAGTGTAACCCAGGAGGAGTTGTAGTAAGATATTTACCAAATCTAATGACTACCGCTTCTTCATCAGGCTCTACAGTATAAAAAGATGTAAAACCTCCAATCGCAATTAGAATGACAACAATCAATGGGCCTAGAAATTTAGCTCCATTTTTGAATTCATTCTTCATACGATCAATATCGTTTATAAAGTCATTTGGATTATTTCCATTATTAAAGGACATCGCCTCTCCTTAATTCGCTTCGATTTCGACCATTAAAACACCTTGTTCTAATGCATCACCTTCTGAAACATGTATTTCTTTTACTGTACCATTTACACCACATTTAATTTCATTTTCCATTTTCATGGCCTCTAAAATAATTAGTGTTTGTCCTGCCTCAACTGTATCTCCAACAGCTGCCATAATCTTAACAATCTTTCCTGGCATTTGAGTAAGAAGTTCACCTTCATTACCACCACTTAAACCAGACGGTTTATAACCTCTATAGACATCAAAGACTCTATTTACATTAAGCATCTTTGACGGAAGGTCTTGTCTTGAAACTTTAACCCAACGCTTATTGTCTTCAGATACAAAGTACTGTCCACAGAGCTGTCTAACGAATATAGTTTTCTTATCAATTAATTCATTATCTTCAATTGTAGAGTAATCAAACTCTACAAGTTCACTTGAATGAACTTTTGTTCTTGTTAAATCAACAATAACTTCATTCTTTTCTTCATCTATAAGATAAGTTCTCATGACTACATCCCCATCCTTCTAGCTTCAACGGCTGCTAACATTTTGTAGAATCTCATATGGTTTAGGCCTGTATTTACTTGCTCATTAGGATTTTCAACTTTTATGAAGTCTGTTGAATATTTACCATCAATAAAGTTTTTATTATCCATAATTACAGATAGTAGAGGTTTATTTGTTTTTAAACCTTCTATGAATAATCCGTTAAGAGCTGCCTTCATCTTTCTAACAGCAACATCTCGAATAATTCCTTTTGAGACTAGCTTTCCAACCATTGGATCAAAGTCAGGAGTTACGTTTAGTCCCTTATATAGACAGTGATCAAAACGAATTCCTTGAGGAAAGTTTGTTTCAAAACCTGTAACAATTCCTGGCGCCGGAAGCATTGTAATAGGATCTTCAGCACAAATTCGACACTCTATAGCGTGACCAGATCTTTTTATAAAATCTTGCCCTGGGAAACCTAAGTCATCACCAAGTGCAGATTGAATCATACAAACGATTAAGTCTATGCCTGTAATCTCTTCTGTTATTGGATGCTCAACCTGGATTCGAGTATTCATTTCTAAAAAGTAAAAGCTCTTATCTTCACCCATAATAAACTCTACAGTACCTGCAGAGTCATAATTAACGGCCTTAGCAAGCTTAACAGCAGTGTTACAAACATCTTGCCTTAAGTCTTCATCCTCTCCAATAAATGGAGATGGTGCTTCTTCTATAATTTTCTGGTGACGTCTTTGAATAGAGCATTCTCTCTCAAAGAAGTGATAAACATTACCTCTTTTGTCTGCAAGAATTTGAACTTCAATATGTCTTGGATTAACAATTAGTTTTTCAACTAAAAGGTCACCATTATTAAAGGCCGCAAGAGACTCTCTCCCAACAGCTTCAAAGTTTGCACGAACTTCTTCTTCATTTGCGCAAGCTCTCATGCCTCTACCACCACCACCGGCAACGGCTTTAAGTAAAACTGGATATCCAATTTTTCCAGAAACTTCTACCGCTTCATCAACAGATGTAACAGCTTTATCTGTTCCTGGAACAGTTGGTACACCTATTTTATTTGCAAGTTGCTTAGATGTTGCCTTATCACCCATGACCTTAATACACTCTACATTTGGTCCAATAAAAGTAATACCTTCATCTTCCATACGTTTAGCAAAGTCAGCGTTTTCGGATAAAAACCCATAACCTGGGTGAACTGCATCTACATTATTGTCTTTAATTACTTTAACTAAGTTTTCAACATTTAAATAAGTTTCAGCATTAGTACTCCCTTCAAGGTGTACCCACTCATCACAAAACTGAAGGTGTGTTGCATGAACTTCATTATCTGTCCAAATCCCAATTGCAGTATGGCCAAGCTCTCTACAAGCTTTTGCTATACGAGAGGCAATCTCCCCTCGGTTAGTAATTAAAATTCTTCTACTCTTATTTTCTGGTTGTCTGATCATAATTGAATATTCCCGTGTTTTCTTTTTGGGTTTTCAACAACTTTATTTTTCAATACTACAAGATACTCATAAACTCTTGCTCTTGTTTCTTCAGGAAGAATCACTGAGTCTACATAACCTCTTTCTGCTGCTCTATATGGATTCGCAAAACGGTCTTCATAATTTTTAACTAGCTCTGCTTTCTTTTCGTCGTAAGCTTTACCTTCTAGTCCTTTAAGTTCATTTCTAAAAATGATATTAACAGCGCCTTCAGCACCCATTACAGCAATTTCTCCTGTAGGGTATGCAAGGTTTACATCAGATCTAATATGCTTTGATGCCATTACATCATAAGCACCACCATAGGCCTTACGAGTGATAAGTGTAATCATCGGAACTGTTGCGTCTGCGTATGCATAAAGTAGCTTAGAACCATGCTTAATAATTCCACCGTACTCTTGAACTGTTCCTGGTAAGAATCCTGGAACGTCTACTAAAGTTAAGATTGGAATATCAAATGAATCACAGAAGCGAATAAATCTTGCGGCCTTACAAGAAGAGTCAATATCTAAAACTCCTGCAAGGATCTGCGGTTGATTAGCAACAATACCAATTTTAATTCCACCGATAGAAGCAAAACCAACTATAATATTTTTTGCCCAACCTTTATGCACCTCTAAAAAGTGAGAGTCATCTACAATATCAAGAATGATTTCATTCATGTCATATGGCTTCTTAGGGTTAGCTGGAACCAACTCTTTAAGCTTAGTATTATCTCTATTAACAGGGTCAGCAGTATATTTCGGAGACGGTTTCGTATAACAAGCTGCCGGAAGATACGAAAGTAACTCTCTTACTCTTTCAAAGCACTCATCTTCATCTTTACTATTGAATTGAGCAACTCCTGAAGTTTCATTGTGAGTTGTAGCCCCACCAAGCTCTTCTTTTGTTACTTCTTCATGAGTCACAGTTTTAATAACATCTGGTCCAGTTACGAACATATAAGATGTCTTATCAACCATAAATATAAAGTCTGTGATTGCTGGAGAATATACTGCTCCACCAGCGCATGGACCCATTATTAATGATATTTGAGGAATGACTCCTGAGCATTTTACATTTCTATAAAATATTTCTGCATAACCACCAAGAGCATCAACACCCTCTTGAATTCTTGCTCCACCAGAATCATTCATCCCTATAATTGGAATTCTATTGGCAAGAGCGAAGTCCATAATCTTGCAAATTTTCTTTGCATGATACTCTCCAAGAGCTCCACCCCAACAAGTAAAATCTTGTGAGTATAGAGCTACTTTTTGACCATTAATTTCCGCTATTCCTGTTACAACTCCGTCTCCAAGATATTCAGTTTTTTCCATTCCAAATTCTTTACAACGATGAGTAACAAATTTATCGAACTCGATAAAAGTTCCAGGATCGATTAATCTCTCGATTCTTTCGCGTGCAGTATATTTTCCTTGTGAGTGTTGCTTTTCTACTCTTGCAGCCCCACCACCAAGATCTGATTGTGTTCTTTTTTCTAGCAATAGAGAACGTTTTTGTTCTAAAACGGTATCCATAAATCCTCCTAAAAATTGAGGCCACATCATACAGTTTTGAACAGAAAAGTACTATCTTATCGCGTCATTTAACTCAATACAGCAATCGTAGAATTATCAGGGATAATTCACCATGCTTAAAACAAAAAAGGCCTCCATTTCTGGAGGCCCATATTTTTTAACTTTTAAATTATTATTTATTCGCCAGCAGCTTTCTTTCTCTTATCAAGATCATACTTATCAACCTTCATAATTAAAGATGCTCTAGAAACACCAAGCTCTTTTGAAAGCTTTGATTTATTATAGTTACATCTCTTGAGACCCTCTTTAATCATCATTGCTTCTAGTTCTTCTAATGCCTCTTTTAATGACCCATTAGTATTTATACCTCTAGCAACAGCAATTGGTTTATCTCCAGACTCTAAGATTCTTGGGCTCAATAGATCAGGCGTAATCATCTTATCATCACCTGCTAGAACAACTAATCTCTCTATTTCATTTTCCAGCTCTCTAACGTTACCTGGCCAGTGATAATCTAATAATACTTCCATACACTTCTTTGAAAATTGCTTCATTGGTGTTCCAGACTCATCACATCTCTTTTTCAAAAAGTGATCCATCAGGATTGGAATATCTTCAGACCTTTCTTTCAACGCCGGCAAGTTCACATTAATTACGTTTATTCTATAATATAAATCTTCTCTAAACTCACCACTTGCCATCATTGCTTTTAAGTCTTTATTCGTTGCTGCAAGAATACGCACATCAGTCTTTTTAGGACCTTGGGCCCCTACTGGTAGATATGTTCCTTCCTGCAGTACCCTTAGAAGCTTTACTTGCATACTAAGTGATGTATCTCCAATTTCATCTAGAAAAAGTGTTCCACCATTAGCGACTTCAAACAATCCTGCTTTATCCTTGATTGCTCCTGTAAATGAGCCTTTCATGTGACCAAATAGTTCAGAATCTAATAGATTGTCGTTAAATGCAGAACAGTTAAGCGCTACAAATTGCTTTTCTTTTCTTGGTGAGTAAAAGTGAATCGCCTTTGCCACAAGCTCTTTACCCGTACCATTTTGTCCTTGGATTAAGACTGATGATTCTGATGAAGATATTTTTTCAAGCAGTCTATAGATCTGCTGCATCCCTTTCGATTTACCAATCATCATATGATATCTATACTTATCTCCAAGCTCAGAGTTAAGCTCTTTAATTCTTGTCTCTCTCTTAGAAATCTCTGAATGAAATGTTTTTATTTCATCGGCCACTAACTCTACTAGCTCTTGAAGGTATTCAACCTCTCTAGGAAATAGCCTTCTAAGGCCATCAACTGCTGCACTTGCATCTGCTTCATTAGCACCTTCAGAGATCATATGTTTCTTAATTTCTTCAACTTCTTCTTCTGTGATTGAGTTAGATACAAAAGGATAAGCAAACACACTCCCTAGAACTTCTCCTCCAATCTCAACTTTAGCCCCTACACCTTTAACGTGCTTAAAGAAAGTATCAAAAGACCTTGCTTTATCATCCTCTCCCTCTAGTGCATCTGTCACCTTCTCTACATCTTGTCCCATGTAGTTATAGCCATGATTCATTTGCATCTGAACTTTAAAGAAGTGATTCTTAAATTCATAACCTTTATCAACATGTCCGCTTCTAATCTTATAGTGCATATCAGAGTAAATCTGCTCTACTCCAAACCACTTACTTAGTATCTCTTCTAACTTCGAGATTACATGCAGATCGCTAATTTCTTGCCAGTTAATCATTTCTAAACTCCATTTCACCTTTATGTGAACAATTACTTCACGAAGAAGTATTTACTGTCTAACATTTCGGCAATAGAAATTTATTCTTTAGATTTTTTTGTAGATAAAATTGACAACGAAAAAGACATAAACAACTGTTTTTCCGTAAGAATGTATACTTTTTAATAGTGGACAATAATACTATTGTCCAAAGATTAGTCTTTTAACCCTAGGAGCAAATGCTTCTAACCCCCAAGACTGAGGACCAATAAACTTCTTTAAGTTTTTAAAGTTCTTATCAAAGAGATAAGTCTCTGGCACCTTCACTGTACCAAATAGATTCATACTCTCACCTGACTTATCGTGAGATACAATCACATTCTTTGGAAGCTCACCAAATCTCTTTAGAAACTTTTTCATTTTTGTATCTTCATCATTTACTGAGAGTAATAAGAATAGAACATTGTCATTTTCAAATTTTTTAGCAAATTTTAAAAATTCAGGAAATTCAGCCTCACAAGGAGCACACCAAGTTCCCCAAAAGTGAACAAAGAAAGCGCTAGAGTCACCAAATGACTCTTTAGAGATTTCTTCTTTAGTGTAAAAATTTGTGAGCTTAAAGTCTGGAAGGACTTTTAACACTGGAGCATCTTCAGCAACGTTCATCATTTCTGTGAATTGCTTTTTTTCAAAAAGTGAGTACGCAAGCGTAGCGCCCAAAACTAATGAAATAATCAACACTTTAGAACTTAATGACATAATAACTCCAGAAACAAAAAAACCTTCGATATAAATACCGAAGGTTTTTCATTAAATACTTTTTTAGACAGAAATTAGTCTACTAGTGCAATGTATGCCATTGGAGCGTTGTCACCAACTCTACCATCAGTCATTTTCATGATTCTAGTATAACCACCATTTCTTTCTTTAAACTTAGGAGCTACATCAGTAAATAACTTCTGAACAGCTGCCTTATTGTTTAATTTTTTGAAAGCTAATCTTCTATTTGCAACAGTATCTTCTTTTGCAATAGTAATTAGCTTTTCAACGTATGGTCTAATTGCTCTACACTTAGTGATAGTTGTCTTAATTTTCCCATGATCAATAACTTCGATCGCAAGGTTTTTCATAAGAGAAACTCTATGTGCTGGACCATTTCCAATTCTATATTTATGTCTTTGATGTCTCATTTCTATAACTCCAACTGAGCCCTCAGCTTAAAACTTATTCACCGTCTTGAAGATCTTTCATAATTGAATCAACCTTCATTCCAAGTCCAAGTCCCATGTTACTGAGAATTTCTTTAATTTCATTTAACGATTTACGACCAAAATTCTTAGTTCTTAACATTTCACCCTCTGTCTTAGAAACTAACTCATAAATATATTTGATGTTAGCATTCTGTAAACAGTTAGCAGAACGTACCGAAAGCTCTAACTCAGAAACAGGCTTTAATAAAGCGCTATTTGCAGGACTAGAAGCTTGTGCAGGTGCTTTTTCAAGTCTTACAACTTCTTCTTCATCTTCGAAGTTTAAGAATACTGCAAGTTGATCTCTAAGGATCTTTGCAGAGAAAGCAACAGCGTCTTGTGGTTGTATCCCAGCATTTGTCCAAACTTCAAGAGTAAGTTTGTCAAAGTCAGTTCTCTTACCAACACGAGAGTTTGTAACTGTGAAGTTTACTCTGTGAACAGGAGAGAAAAGAGTATCAACGTAGATCCAACCAACAGGAAGATCATACTCTTCTTTATTTTCTAATGCTGTAACATAACCTTTCCCTCTAGCTACCTTAAGTTCAATCTTAATTGAACCACCTGAGGAAATATTACATATTACATGACCTGGGTTAAGTACTTCAAGACTTGAACTTTCTGAAATATCTCCAGCAGTTACAGGTCCTTCACCACTCTTCTCAAGAGTAAGAACAGTATCTTCTTTACCTTTTAACTTAAAAAATACTTCTTTAAGGTTAAGGATAATTTCAGAAACTTCTTCTTTTACGTTATTGATTGTACCGAACTCATGCTCAACACCCTCAACACGAATAGCAACAATTCCCGCACCCTGAAGTGAAGAAAGAAGTGCTCTTCTAAGAGAATTACCAAGTGTTTGTCCATACCCTCTTTCTAGAGGCTTGGCTACAAACTTTCCATAGTTCGCTTTCATACTCTCATTGTCTGCTTCAAGAGAAACAGGTCTGATCATATTCGTCCAATTTTTTGCTACAAAATTATCCACGGATAATCTCCTTAATTATTACGATTAAACTCTTCTTCTTTTTGGTGCACGACATCCATTATGAGGAATTGGTGACTTATCTGCAACAGATGTGATTCTCAAACCAACACCTATTAGAGCTCTAATCGCATTTTCTCTACCTGCACCAGGTCCCTTAACTCTTACGTCTACAGAACTTAATCCGTGCTCCATTGCTTTCTTTGCAGCGTCTGCAGAAGCAACCTGAGCCGCGAATGGCGTAGATTTTTTAGATCCACGGAAACCAAGTTGCCCAGCTGACGCCCATGCAATTGCTCCACCGTTTGGATCAGTAAAAGTAACTATTGTATTATTGAAAGAACATTGAATATGACAGATGCCATGTGGAATATTCTTTTTGACTTTTTTCTTTCCAGCAGTCTTTTTAACCATTTTTTACTCCAACCCTATTACTTCATTGACTTAATAGACTTCTTACCAGCGATTGCTTTTGCAGGACCTTTTCTCGTTCTTGCATTAGTACTAGTTCTCTGTCCTCTTACAGGTAAACTTCTTCTGTGACGAATTCCTCTGTAACAACCAAGATCTTTCAATCTCTTAATGTTCAGACCAATCATACGTCTAAGATCACCCTCTACCGTATACTCACCCTCTAAAAGTAAACGAATATTATTCGCTTCTTCTTCAGTTAAGTCATTAGAGTTTTTGTTTAGTTCAATTCCCGCTTTAGTGAGTACTTCTTGAGCTACTTTAGGACCAACACCATAGATTGATCTTAAAGCAACAGTAATCACCTTATTACGAGGAATATCAACACCAAGTATTCTTGCCATAGCTACACTCCCCTAAGGTTTTTAACCTTGTCTTTGTTTATGTTTAGGGTTTGCTTTACAAACAACCCTTAATACACCTTTTCTTTTTACAACTTTACAGTCTTTACACATTACTTTAACTGACGCTCTAACCTTCATAACATCCTCTTTATCAGTAAGTTGACCTACCGGCCCTTACTTCTGTATGTGATTCTTCCTTTCGAAAGATCATATTTACTAATCTCAACAAGCACTTTATCCCCTGGTAGGATCTTGATAAAGTGCATTCTCATTTTTCCACTAATATGTGCTATCACACTGTGTCCATTTGGTAATTTTACCTTGAACTTAGTGTTAGGCAGAAGTTCTACTACTTCACCTTCAATCTCTAAGACTTCTGTATTTGCCATTAAGCGAAAACTCCACTGATCCCTGCCTTATATCTAAAGCGGACCCATTATGCAACTTATATTGATAAAAATATATACTTAAATATTATTTACTTACAGCACTCTCAACAAGGCCATACACTTCTTCTGCTGACTTTGATGCGTCTATATTTATTAGCACACCCTTGGACTCATAATAATCTAGGATTGGCGCTATTGTATTCTTAAAAACTTCTAATCTGTTTCTTACTGTCTCAGCGTTATCATCTTTACGGTGAACTAGTTCTTCGTTAGAGATATCGCATCTTCCTTCATTCTTAGGAGGTTTTGATAGTAAGTTGTAAATTTCCCCACTTTTCGGAGCTATTCTTCTATTAGAAATTCTTTCAACTAAAACTTCTAAATCCATGTTGAAATAAATTGCTTTTGATTTATTTCCCTTAAGGACTTCTTTTTCTAATAATTCTGCTTGCTCTATATTTCTTGGAAAACCATCAAATAT
>NZ_JBFGYP010000041.1:0-23232 GCF_041587335.1 Halobacteriovorax sp. | reverse complement strand
TGCAATGGTACCTACAATTTTGATTGCCATTGCAATAGCTGATAGTGTTCATATCCTTGTGACCTACTTTCAATTTCGCTCGAAAGGAGAAAATGAAGAGAATGCAACGGCAAAGGCATTTGAGAAGAACTTCAAACCTATCTTTTTAACTTCTATTTCTACTGCAATTGGCTTTTTCAGCTGTACGACATCAGATCTTATTCCACTTAGAGACCTTGGAATTCTTGCAGGGTTTGGAACTCTTGCTGCATGGACTTTCACGATCTTATTTATGTGCCCAATCCTTTCGAAGATAAAAGTAGAACCAAAAAAAGAAGCAAACACTGATAACTCTAAGAGTAATATTTTGAAAGCAACTACATTAGTAAATTTCTTAGATAGAAATAAATACTTCATTATAATTTCAACAGTGCTTATATCTGGACTCTTCACATACCTAGGTTATAAAAATGAAGTGAATTCAAATCCCTACACTTACTTTACAAAGAATGTACCTTTAAGAATTTCAAATGATTTTACACTTAAAAACCTAGGAGGCTTCTATGGACCTCAAGTTGTTATTGATTCTGGAATTAAGGATGGAATAAAGAATCCTAAGTTCTTAAAAGATGTAGATAAGTTTCAACAATGGTTAGAGGAGAAAGAATATATATCACGTGTAACCTCCATAGTAGAAGTTGTAAAATCGATGAATAAATCAATGCATGGAGACAAGGAAAGCTTCTATACAATACCGGATAATAGAAAAACGATAGCTGAGTTACTCTTTCTATACACTATGAGTCTCCCTCAAGGTAAAGATCTTAAAGATAGAATGACTATTGAAAAGGACTCTATTCGAATGGCCGTTCTTTGGACTCTTCAAGGTTCTAAAGAGTCATTAGAGAAAATGAAAATGATTGAAGAGAAAGCATTAGAGTTTGGATTAAACGCTACAGTAACGGGCAAGATTCCAATCTACCAAAACATGACAACCTTTGTAGTTAAGTCATTCTTCTCTTCTATTGGACTCGCACTGATTGGAATAACCATTTTACTGATAATTATATTTAAGTCGGTAAAGCTTGGAGCACTATCAATGCTCCCAAATATTATCCCCTTAATGATTGGTGCAGGCCTAATGAAGATTCTAAATACTCCTGTCGATGTTGGTACAGCTTTAGTTAGCTCTGTCTGTCTAGGAATTGTAGTAGATGATACAATTCACTTTTTAAATAGCTTTAATACTCTAAAAAGAAATGGACGGGGCAAAAAAGAGGCATTAGCAGAAGTTCTTGTCACTACCGGCCCTGCACTGATTTGGACGACACTAATTTTAGCAATTGGATTTGGAGCGCTTATTTTTGCGAACTTTACTCCCAATATGAACTTTGGATTATTTACTGCAATAGTTCTAATGGTTGCATTAGTTGTTGACCTACTTATACTCCCAACGATTTTACTAGTTGGAAGAAAGTAGAGATTCTTTATATTGAATATAGAATTTAATATTTAAAGATATAGATATACTTGTCGCGACTATCATTCCAAATGATAGTCCGGCCCAAATACCTGACAGTCCCCACTTTTGATCAATTGCTAAAAAGTAGCTCATTGGTAGAGCGCAAATATACAGAGATACAATATTTGCCAAACTAGAAGACATAGTCTTTCCCGCTCCTCTTAAGAAACCAGTTCCTAATAACTGAAGCCCATAAAAGAAAAGAAAAATCGCACTATAAGTTAAGCAGTCTTTAGATAGTATAATTATTTCGTGAGACACTCCATAAGCTTTAATCAAACTCTCACCAGCAAAGACAATTGTAAAAGATGATATTAGAAATGCAAAAATAGAAACGAGTACTAATGCTTTATAAACATTAATAATCTGTTTGTTTTTCATTCCAACTTCAAAACCAACTCTAGTCGCTGCACAAAGAGAGAATGACATTGGAAGGATAAAGAATAAGTATTGTAGATTTAAGATTACCGTATGGGCCCCTAGCTCATCACTTCCAATTCTCCCTGCCATAAAAGTAGTCATCTGCAGACCAAAAGCTTCTAACATTAACTGTATGCCTATTGGGAGTCCCATTAGAGAGATCTTTTTAAATAGATCTCTATCAAAGTATTTTGAACTGTATTTTACCCAATATTCTTTATAGCTCTTTCCATAATAGACAATTAAACATAATAATATGTACTGAGCGGCCCGCATAATACAGCTTGAAAGTCCTGCTCCATATAATCCCATCTCTTCAACTGGACCCACTCCATATATAAAGACCCAGTTTAAAATGATATTGATAACATTTGTAATGATTAGAACAACTGCTACAGGTAGAGTTCTCTCGTGCGCAATCATATACTGTCTAAAGACCATATACATAAAGAATGGTATTAAGCTTGGTATTTGAACAAGAGCATATTCATGAGCTAAATTTGAATAGAGTGGGTCTTGCCCAAACAATTGAAGAATATTTCCAGTAAAGGCCCAAAGAAGTCCCGTAATGATGGCCACAACAACAGCGAGAACCTTAGCACTTATGAGAGAGACCTTTACTTTGTCATGACTCCCCTCTCCAAGTAGCTTTGAGATAACAGGATCAATTCCAAGACTGCATCCTATACCAAACATCAAGGTACCAATTATCCAAACATTTGCTAGTCCTGCGGCCTTGAGAGCAACGTCACTGTAGTGACCCAACATAACCATATCTGTTACGCCAAGTAAGACCACACCAATTTGAGCGAATATTAGCGGTAAACTTAATTTACCAATTCTTTTTAGTTCATTTTTCATGCATTGATATTATCTGGGATAATTTAGGGATGAGCAAATTAGATAATAAAAAACCCCTTACTACGAAGGGGCCTTTTATAATTTGAAAGCTTAAGCTTTTAGCTTCTTTGTTTTTTACGAAGACGTAAGTTCTTTCTATATTTAGAACCTCTTTTTCTTCTTCCTTTATTGTGCTTTCTTCTATGACGAGAACCACTGGCCACGACGACACCCCTGTTTAAATGTTCACAAAACTAACCTAAAGAAATTAATCGTTTTTGCGCGCTTTTTCAAGAAAAGAAGTCAGTTTTTTAACAACCTAAGGTACTGAAATGTAAAATTCACTTAATAAGTGTCAAATATGAGCGCCAAAATAACGCACCAAATCAACAAAACAGAGATTAATTTGATCTGAGCTAGAGAGAGTTAAAGTTTTATCAAATAGCCTTACTAGATATAAATACAATCTATTTTGTGATTTTAAAATTAGACCACTACATTTATAAAAAATGTAATGGTCATAAAATTAAGCTTTAAATAGATCAGGTCTCATATGCTTTATAAATAATCTATAAAGACTTGGAAGAACAATTAACGTTAAAAGCGTCGCAGAAATAATTCCTCCAACAACAACCGTTGCTAGAGGTTTTTGAACTTCTGCACCTAATCCTGATGAGAACATCATCGGTAGAAAACCAAAGATATCTGTCAGAGCTGTCATAAGCACTGGACGAAGTCTTGTCATGGCCCCCTCTCTTACAACATCATCAGGAGACTTACCATCATTGATTAAGCGATTAAAGTAAGTCACAAGTACTACTCCATTGAGAATACTAATACCAGAAAGAGCAATAAAGCCAACTCCAGCCGAAATACTAAATGGCATCCCCATTATATTAAGAGAAATCACCCCCCCAATTAGCGCCATGGGAGCACAAGCGAAAATAAGAACAACCTGAGAGAAGTTCTTAAATGCAGCGTAAAGCATTGCAAGAATAAGTAGTAATGCCATAGGAACTAATACGCCCAGTCTCTCTTTTGCGCTCTGAAGATTCTTAAAAGTTCCTCCCCACTCTATAAAGTAACCTTCAGGAAGATCAACCTTTTTCTTAACTTCCTCCTGGGCCTTACGAACAAAGCTTTCAATATCTCTTGTTTGCGGATTAACTAGAACGGCAACTCTTCTCTGAGAGTTTTCTCTATTTACTGCTGAGAAAGTTTCAACAAAGGAGATTTCTGCAACCTGTTCTATAGGAACTGTATAGCCTTCAGAAATACCTACAGGTAACTTTCTAATTGTCATAACATCGGCGCGTTCTTCTTCAGAAAGTCGAGTAACAATCGGAAAACGCCTTACACCATCGTACACATGTCCAACCTCTCGCCCTCCTATAGCAGTGTTAATAGCATCAAGAACTGGTCTGGCAGTAACTCCAAGTTCAGATAGCGCATCCATTTTAGGAATATATTGTAGAAGTGGAGACTTACCTTTTGATTCAGACTCTGCTTCCCCAGCTCCTTCGATGGAGCTAATAACTTCTGCGACTTCTTTTGAGTAACCTATGAGTTTATCCAGATCATCTCCAAAGACTTTCGCCGAAAGAGTTGCTCTAGTTCCCTCGAGGAGTTCATTAAACCTTAACTCTACTGGCTGAGAGATCATTAGAACTTGTCCAGGTACATGAAGTTCAATCATCTCTTTTACTTCATCAATTAAGTCTTTCTTAGTTTTTATATGTTCGTCGTTTGGCCAAGAATCCCTAGGATGTAACATGATATAAGAATCTGATATATTCACTCCCATTGGGTCTGTGGCAACTTCAGCTGCTCCAGTTCTTGCAAAGACATCCTTAACTTGTGGGAAAGTGTTGATAATCCTCTCTGATATCTTCTGTAATTCAACAGAATTTTCAGTACTAATATTTGCTGGACGAATAAATTGAACAGCGAAATCCCCTTCATCTAACTGAGGAATAAACTCTGCCCCCATTCTAGAGAATAGAAATACACCAGTTACAATTGAAGCAATTCCAATGCCTAGTACTATCTTTTTAAAACGAAGAGCTGAATCAAGAGCTGGCTTGAATACTCTTTCGGCAATTCTCATTAGAAATGGTTTCTTATCGACCGTTTTTCCACTTAAAAATGTTGCTGCAAGTGCTGGTACAACAGTAAATGAAAGTAGAAGTGCTGATGCCAAGGCCATTATAAATGTTGTGGCCATTGGACCAAACATTTTACCTTCAACTCCAGTAAGTGCGAAGAGAGGAATAAATACTGTAATGACAATTAATTCACCAAAACCAGCTGCTGACCTAATTTCAATAGCCGAATCAATTACAAGTTGTTTAACCTCTGCCCTTGTCAGGTCACGACCTAGCTCTTTCCCTCTTTTTTGTAAGCGATGTACACAATTTTCAATAACAATTACGGCTCCATCAATTATGATACCAAAGTCGAGAGCACCTAAACTCATTAAGTTTCCAGAAACGTTTTGCCATTTCATCAAAATAAAAGTCATTAGTAACGAGATTGGAATCATGAGAGATGTAATTATTGCGGCCCTTAAATTCCCTACAAGAAGTAAGAGAAACACAATGACAAGTCCAGCTCCCATAATAAGGTTATGCTCTACTGTTCCCAGAGTAGCGTTAACCATATTAGAGCGGTCATAGAGAACTTTTAGCTCTACCCATTCTGGCAAATCATCTTCTATTGATTCTAACTTTGCAGAAACACCTTGAGCAACAGTACGTGAATTTTCACCAAGTAACATAAATGCAGTACCGATAATAGACTCTTCTCCATTAACTGTTGCGGCACCTGTTCTAATCTCCTTATCAAACTTTACTGAAGCGATATCTTTAATTCTAATGATTTGATAAGAAGATAATCTCTTAACAACGACATTTTCAATATCTTTAATATTTTGAAGTAACCCTACACCGCGAACAAGAAGCTGCTCCCCAGTCTGCTGAATATATCCTCCACCAACATTCATATTAGACTGTTCAATAACAGATTCAATATCATCAAAGTGAATTCCAAATTTAGCCATTCTCTCTATTTTAGGTTGTATAAAAAATTGCTTCTCATAACCACCAATTGTATTAATTTCAGTGACGCCTTTAACTGTAAGAAGTCTTGGTTTAATAAACCAATCTTGGATAGATCTAAGCTCCATCAGCTGAAGAAGCCTCTTATCAGGATCGTCCTCAACATTCTTTGCTTCTAGAGAATAATGAAAAATTTCACCAAGACCAGTACTAATCGGTCCCATCTCAGGGGTAACGCCTACAGGAAGTTGTATTGTTTGAAGCTTTTCAGATGCGAGCTGTCTTGCTTTATATATATCTGTTCCTTCTTTAAAGATTACTGTGACTTGAGAAATACCGTATCTTGAAATTGAGCGTATATTTTCAACAGCAGGGATTCCATTCATTGAATATTCGATTGGAAATGTTACCATTCTCTCAACTTCTTCTGGAACAAGCCCCTTTACCTTCGTGTTAATTTGTACTTGTGTATTAGTAATATCAGGTACTGCATCAATTGAGAGTTCTTGAAATGACCTAAACCCAAAAACAATTAGTAATAGAGTTGCCATAAAGACAAACATTCTATTATTAACTGAAAATTCTATTATTTTATTTATCATGATAATACCTTTTTAAATTAGTGAGAATGACCATATTCAGACTTATCTGTAGAATATATATCGCTTACTCTAAGTAACCCTACGCCACCGACAACAATTTGATCTCCACGAGCCAAGTCAGAAGTTCTAATTAAATAATGATTCGATTCTTCCTTAAGAATTCTAATATTAATTAATTTAAAGAATCCCCGCCTAAAGCGATAAAGACCTTTTTGATTTTTTGATGTAACAAGAGTTTTCTTAGCGATTTTAGTTTTTGATGAAGGAGTATAGTCCTCAAGCTTAATAGAAAGTGACTTTATAGCTTCTTTACTTAGCTTAAGTCCTTTTTCCTCATCTACTTCTACTATGGCCTTACCTTCACCTATGGCCTTTCCACCACCGTGTCCATGTCTGTGACCATCTTCTTCACCTTCATGATCATCATGGTCAGCGTGGTCATCGTGGTCATCGTGGTCATCGTGGTCATTATCATGCTTATCAGATTTGTGTTCATCAATATTGTCATGATCTTCATATTCATCTTTCTTGCCCGTATCAGCATGCTTATGTTCATCATGCTCACCGTGCTCAAGATGAGACTTTTCTTTATTTACAGTATTGTTACGAATAGAACTTTTATCTGGGCCAGCAAAACTAGCTGACATAAAAAGTAAATATATTACTAAAAATTTCATTTTTTCCCCTAAAGATTAGAACTAAAAACAGTTCCTTTAATTTTCTTTATATTCCACATAGATTCAATAGCACCCAGCTCAAATTCAAAGCGAGTACTGGCAAATTCAATCAATTGTCTATGGGATTCAATTATCATTGATGTAGAAATAACGCCTCTTTTAAAGAGCTTCTCTATTCTTGTGTGTTTTCTCTCTAACTCATCTTTATTTGCAATAGTATTTAAAGATTTCTTATATCTATTATACTTTTCAATTTCAGAATTAAGCTCAATAGAAACGTGCCTATTAATATGCTTTTGATTTAATAGAGATGACTTGTACTCACTTGCAGCACTTCTACGCTCACCAGAGTTTAAGTTTAAAACAGGTATTTCCATTGTAAGAGAAACACCATAGGTCTTATAACTTCTTCCACCCACGCTCTCAAACTCAACTGTTGGACCAATTCTCATATCAGGAAAGCTATTAGAACTTGCAAGCCTTTTCTTAGCCTTTGCAACTTCAACAGATTCCTTGGCTTGAAGAAATAATGCTGATCTTTGATAATCCTCACTCTGACTAAATGATTCTGAAAGATCTACATTTTCAGGTAACGACTCTAATGAAATACTACAATCAATCCCCATTGATAGAGTTAATTCTTTAGAGATCCTCTCTTTTTCAGAAAGTAGTTTAGAAATTTTCAAACGGTAATCATTTGTCGCTAAACTAAGAGTTTCTTTTTCAACTTCTTCTTCTGGAGAAAGAGATCTTCTTTTCTTTTTAATATTTAGAATTTTATTTAACGATTCCTGAGCTTCAGAGAGAAGGGGGATCAATTCGTATACTTGTCTTAATCGATAAGAGTTTAGGATAGACTTGATATATGCATCTTCACTACTCAACCTTAAAATTTGTTTATTTCTATTTATAGAATTTTCGGCAAGACGAGTTCTAGCTCCTCTCTTTCCTCCCATTTCAATTGGAAAGAGTAATCCCAAAGAAGTAGTCTTAGTATCACCTTCTAAAGACTTCCCTTCCTCTCTACTCGCTTCAAGTTCAGGATTTGGTAATTGACTGGCAATACCTAACCTTTCAGAGAAGGCCCTTCCTAAGCTTTCGTTGTACTTAATTTCAGGATGATTATCCCTGATGACTTTAAATAACTCATTAGAGTCTTTGATTCGACAATTTGCTACAGCACCACTACTAAGAAGAAGCACTGCTAATACAAAGTTAACTTTTAAGATACACATAATCGATCCTAATAATTTTTAATTTATTATTAATAATATTTATAGTTTTTGAATTTCAAATTAAGAAAAGAGAGGTGGCTTGAGCGCAGAATCGAGAAAAGGTTCTATATAATGATTATCATAATACCAATTGAAAGTGAGATGGTTAATTGCTCGATTAGATAGTACTACTGAAGAACTGAATTGAAGTAAGTTATGTATTCCTGAACAGTGATGAGAGCAGTGGCCAGAGCGATCTTCACAGTCCTCTTCACCTTGGTGTTCATGATTTACAGCCGAAAGTGAGATTGAAATACTTTCCGAATTTTCAATATTTACTTCATCATGACAGTCTATAGTCTCTAAGGTGCCAGCCAAGCTGAACGAAAGAATAAAGAATGTAGCGAGTAAGTAATTAAACATTAAGTAAATTTAACCGTTAGTATACGTTTGAGTCAAGGATATTGCTTATTTTGAAACGTGGTCGCATTTATGGCCAACACCTTCAAACTCTATGACTGAATTTGTTACATTCATATCAAACAAAGTAGCTTTAATAACTTCTTTAAGCCTATCAAGCTCTTTGACAGTCATTTCATCATCAACTGAGACATGAAATGTTAATGAATGAGACTCTTCATCCATTGACCAGCCCTGAATGAAGTGAACATCTTCAACTCCTTCAATACTTACTAATTTCTCTTTAAGTTGATCCATATTCAGATCTTTTGGAAAGGCCTGCATAAGAATTGTAACAATCCTCTTAAGACCTTTATAAACACCTTTAAGAACCATCAGGGAAATTAATATAGAAAGAATTGAATCTAAAATATACCAAGGCTTAAAGTAAAGTACGACACTCACAATTAAAACAGCACACCAGCCAAGAATATCTTCCATAAGGTGTAGCATTACCATTCGCTGGTTTATACCAGTTTCTTTGGACATTCTATAAGCAGCTACACCATTTACAACAATCCCTAAGATTGCTAGAGCAAACATCCCCTCACTCACAACAGGTTCTGGAGCAAGTAGTCTTTCAAATGATTCACTAATGACAAAAATAGATCCAGCTAAGAGCACTACAGAATTTAAAAAAGCACTTAATAGAGAGAAGCGTCTATATCCATACGTATACTTTTGATCACTGTCTTTCTTTGAAAACTTCTCAAAGAAATAAGACATGAGTAAAGCAAAGCTATCTCCTAAGTCATGAAGTGCATCAGAGTATATCGCCATAGAGTTGGTTAGATATCCCCCAATAAACTCAATTATTGCGAAAGAGAAGTTAAGAGTAAAAGCAATTAAGATATTTTTGCTTCCAGAATGATTGTGATGATGGTGATGACAGTTAGACATAAGGAGATTGTAGTTTGATTATTGGAAAAAGCCTAAAGAAAAAAGACAATTGCCACTTAACTGCAAAAGAGGCTCAATTGAGATTTTTCAGATTTGATCAAGTGATTTGGCTTTTCTTGCCTGATTATCCACTCTTTCACAACCAAGAGAATGTAGAAGATATCTTTCTCTTTAAGCTCTTTATCCTTGGAGATCTTATGCCACTTTTGAAGTGAAGACCTACAACAGGTTCCGGTTGCATGGAGAGCAGTAAAAATAGGATGAGTCTGGACAGGGGAAATCTTACAAGAATGGTTAGTAGGCTCTTCAGAAAAGATTTTTACAATTAGAGTTCTACCTTCTAGTAAAATAGAGTCAAACCCTCTCTTTGCTAAATAGTCCCACTGCTCATCTCTTAGCTTGAACTTAGAACATACTTGTGAGCAGCCAAGCCTTCTAAAGATATCTGTAAAATAAATATTTTCGCTAATACGGTTTTCCAATGAACTTATTCTCTTAATTGCTTATTTAGATATTATATAAGAGTCTAGATGATAGCAATGAAAGTCAAGAATTTCTTAAAATATCTCATACTTAGCTCTCTTTCCAAGCGCCGCACAAGATTGCGAATCTTGAGGGATTATGCCATAAGTACTTATGATAAAAATTATTGAACAGACAGATTCTTGGCTAATGATCAACAAGCCTGGTGGAGTGAGCGTACATAATGACTCATCAAGTGTTATTGATTATTTTAAGTCAAAGGGCACTCTAACGGCACCTGTTCATCGAATAGATAAAGAAACAAGTGGTTTGTTACTACTCTCTAAGAATCAAAACGATACCGCAAAGCTACAAGCGGCTTTAGCGGATTCAAAGAAATCCTATCTGGCCATTTGTCGCGGAAAGCTTGATCAAGACGAAGGGGTCTGGAAAGACCAACTAAGTGATAAGGCCGAAGGATATAAGAATCCAAAGGGAAAGAAGTCTGAATTAAAAGACTGTATGACAAGCTGGAAAAAGCTCATCTCTAATAACTACTTCACACTAATACTTTTTCAAATCAGTACGGGACGTACTCACCAGATTAGGAAGCATTGTGCTCTCCACAAATTAGAGATTTTGGGTGATAAGCGCTACGGAGACAGTAAGTACAGAAAGCTGATCGCTAGTAAGTACTCTTTTACTGGTATGGCGCTACATTCATACAAGCTCGATATTACACTAGACGAAAAAGAAAGAAGTTTTGTGGCAGAGCTGCCTGAGTACTTCGAAAAACTTATGGGGGACTCACTTGAAGAACACCTATAAAATACTCAAACTCAAGACCTTTAAAGAAGATACTCTCTTTAACAACTTAAAAAACTCACTCAGAGAAGACTTCTCCTTATCCTTGTCTCAAAAAGACTTTAATGAACTCATTCGACAAAAGCGTATCAAAGTAAAAGGTCAAACAGTCCAGGAGCAGGAAGTTTTATTAAAAGAAGACGAATTTTATTCCGTCTCATTAACTAAAGCACAGCTAAGAAGCTGGTCTCTACCTATAAAAGAGACTATTAAGATAACAGAAAGCATGGTCGTTCATGATGAGGTCATTTTCCTAGTCGGAAATAAGCCCGCAAATATCTCTTCAAATGCTACACTTCAATCAACAAGAGATAACTTCCTATCGGCAATGACTAGATACATAAGTGGTAAACATAAAGAAAAATATCTCGCGCTTCATCATAGGATAGATTTTGAAACAAGCGGTCTTCTCCTTTTTTGTAAGAAGAAATCTCATAATAAATACTTCACAGAATTATTTGAAAAGAAAATCATCACAAAGACCTACCTAGCTGTTGTGCAAGACTCTGAAGATAAGTTTCAAGACAGATTAGTTACAAACTTTCTTGATAGAGATCCTAAAGATAAGATGAAAATGCTAAGAGTTAGCAATGGTGGAAAGAGTGCCAAAACAAAGTTTAAAAAAGTATCTCATAGTAATGGATATAGTTTAGTGGAGGCCACCCCAGAGACAGGTAGACTCCATCAAATAAGAGTTCACCTAAGTGAAATGGGATTTCCAATTTCTGGAGACTCAACCTACGGAGCAGAAGCTCATCAAAGAACGCTACTTCATGCTTATAAATTAAAATTTCCTCACCCGGAAACGAAGAAAATTGTTGAATTTTGCGCCCCGATTCCCGATGACTTTCCCAAAGACTTATACATCTAGTCAGATCACATAAAATGAGGGACTATAACAACTTATTTAAATAATAGGAGACAAGATGAAACCAAGTATATTAATAGTTACAGCAAGTGATGGAAACAACTTAAAGCTAGCGAATACTCTCTTAGAGATCTCTAAAGAACACGAAGCATCATTTGAAGTTGTGAACCTTCTAGACCTAGACCTCCCACTCTACTCTTCAAAAGCAGAGGCTGACGGTACGCCAAAAGATGCAACATTTATTACAACTAAATTCATGAATGCGCAGGGGTTTATCTTCCTCGCCCCAGAGTATAACGGTTCAGTTCCACCAGCATTAAATAACACTATTGCGTGGATAAGTAGATCAGGGAATGACAATTGGAGAGATGCTCTAAATACTAAACCAGTAGTTCTTGGGACTCATAGTGGTGGTGGAGGAAATCACGTGCTAATGGCCATGCAGGAGCAATTCGCATTTATTGGCTGTAATATTATTGGAAGAAAGCTTCTCACAAGCTATGCCAAAGAATTAAATGTAGACTCAGCTAAAGATGTTCTCGCTCAACTTGTAAGAATTAGCTCTCTTAAATAATAACGAACAAGGAGTACGTTTCACTGTACTCCTTAACCATCTATTTACTTAAGCAGTGATACACATATACATGTCTAAGTAACTCAACACTTACTCTCTGTTTGAAGTACGAAACAAAAGTAGTTTTAAAAGACCCTTTCCCATCGAAGATTTAAATGAAATAATTTTTCTATGGGAGAAATTCATATGAAAAATTTTATTCTACTACTCATCTTAAGTTCATGCGCCAATGTAAAACAAATTGACCGTGGAAGGCTAAGTTCTAAGATAATGAAACTAGATCCAAAGCCCGAGGAACAAGTATTCCTAGAGGAAGTTAACTCTTACAGAGAAGGTTCTGCAGGAGGAAGTAGTTCAGTGGGAGGTGGTTGTGGCTGTAATTAGATGGACCCTATTATCTCTCTTTATTCTTTCAATATCGATGGTTCATACTTTCGCAGAGATGTTGTCTCCGAAAGCATGGAAAACAAAATTATTATTCAACATATACTCACAGTCTTCTAATAGCGGGGAACAAGTCTATGACGACTCGGGTAATGAAGATGTATTTGTTTTTGAGCCGATGCTCTTTGCAAGCTACCAGATAGACGAGACAACAAATCTAAGTGCACATATTACGTTTGACACATGGACGGCAGAGTCAGATACAAGACTTGATGGCAATACAGGTCAATCAGGAAAGGGAATAGGAGGACAGTCTAGAATCTCAGGAAACTTTTCCTATTCAAAGGAAATTGAAAATTCACTATGGACTCCAAAAATTGGTTTTAGTAGTGAGTACGACTATAAGAGCTTCAATGCAGGACTTTCCTGGACAGGTTCCTTTGCCGAAGATAACTTCACCCTTACAACATCAGCGCAATACTTTCATGACTCAACGACCCTCTTTGACTATGTCACTGAGAAAATTAAAGAGCCAGAGGATAAAAGAGTATATTCTTTAGATATAAACGCATCTCAGTTCTTAACTAGAAGTGACATAATATCATTTGGTCAGACTACAATCATTCAAAACGGTGCTCTTGAAAGCATTAGAAATACAACAAAGATTGCGGGGGTTAGAACTGCTGAGCAACTTCCAGGTTCTAGAAAGAGATACGCCTACTATACTCAATGGGTGCACGGCTTTAACGATGATTTAGCCCTATCGAATAAGTATAGATTCTATCATGACTCGTGGAATTTAAAATCTCACACATATGAAGTATCTCTACGCTTTAATACTAACGAAGAGTACGGCCTACTTGAATTAAGTTATAGACTCTATAATCAAAGCTCTGTTAAATATTTTTTCAATTCCTTAGCTTCAATACGCCCAAACTTTACAAATGATAGTGACCTTGAAGGCTTTACTTCTCACAGGATAGGTCCTCACTATGCCTATGATCTTGGAGAGAAGTCGGTACTTGGCCTAGACATAGAGAACTTAAACTTATCTGTCGGAGCCTATTATTACACGAGATCTAATGATCTAACCTATATGATCACACAGTTCTCTCTCGGAGCAGAGTTCTAGTGGGAACACTCAAAGTAGTAGATTCAACTCATATGAACTGTAGCTGGCAAATCTCCTACTTCCCTCAAAGTTATCACTCAGAAGTTGAGTCATCCAGACTGGTTAGTGAAGCGTTCCAAGTCGTAAAGAGATTTGAAAACTACTTTACAGTTTTTAAAGATAGTCCTTTTAACAAGTTAAATAAGTATGCTGGAAAAAAAGAAGTCTCTCTGAGTATAGAAGCAATAGATATATTAAAAAAGTCCATCGAATACTACAAGAAAACTGAAGAATTCTTTAACATTTGCTTTCAGTCATCAAAGAAATTTAGTCCCCTAGATATAGAGATTGACGAAGACTGCTCTACAGCCTTCCTTCCAAATAAAGAGATGAGTGTATCTCTAGGAGGCATAGGAAAGGGACATGCTGTGGATATTTGTTTTGAGTTTTTGAAGAAAGAAGGATTCCATAACTTCATGGTTAATGGCTCTGGAGACTTACGAACACACAGTCACCCTGATGCTCCTAGACCTTGGAAGATTGGAGTAACTAACCCATTTAATATTAGAAACCAGATTGGCATAATTAACATGAAAAATGGTGCTGTGGCCACAAGTGGCTCGTACCTTAAAAAGAATCATATTAAATCTATTCACGAAAACACACCTCTCGCTGTCACTGTTCAATCAATGAATACGACAGAGGCAGACGTCTGTGCAACGTATCTATCCTCACTAGATATTAGCCAAGCAAAGGATAGAATGGAAAAATTGGCCCTTAGTGGGTTCATCATAGACAAGAGTGGAAATATTCACCGATCAACTCATTCTTTTAAAAGGAATTAAAAATGAAGAAAGTACTTTTTCTAATATTACTTTTCGTAATAAAAACAACCAGCGCCTATACTCCCAAAGAATTTTCTCTAAATACCTTTAATTCTAACGAATCAGTTACTCTTAAAAGTCTAAGGGGAAAGAAAACTCTTATTAACTTCTGGGCAACATGGTGTACAAGTTGCGTACAGGAGATTCCAGAACTTCACTCTCTAAAGAAGTCTAACAAGTCTAGTCAGTACAACTTTATTGCAATCAGTGCCGGAGACTCAGAGAAGAAAGTTAAAAAATTTATAAAGAGATATAAATTTAACTATAAAATTCTTATGGATAAGGATAGTAAAGTGACAAAGAGTTGGGGGATAGACTCTCTCCCAGTAACAATCGTACTTGGAGAAGATGGAAGTATTATTTATTCAGATACTAAACCACCACAAGTTCTCCCATAGGCATTATTTACCGTACCGGCAGAAGTATTCCTTGATCATTAATTAGCCTTAGCTAATATTCAGTACTATAATTAATGCCATGAAAAAGGTTTTAATACTTGGAAGTTCAGGCTGGATTGCCCACTATCTTATTCCATCTCTAAAAAAAGAGTTTGGAGACTGCCACATTGTAGGCAGTGTCGTGAATAATAGGCCAGATCATAATATAGATATATTTCAAGCTTCTAATGACCAACTAGAAGTTATTGATGAGCAGATCATTACTCTTAATCCAGACATTGTAATCAACATGACTAGAGGTGAAGATGATAATGCCTTCTCCCTCCATAAGTACTTAATTGAAAAGTCACAAACCCTGAATTTTCACTATAATTACTTTTCTTCATTTAATGCCGTTGATGGAAATGTAGAGAATGAGCACTACGAGGATGAACTTCCAAACTCTCAGACAGAGTATGGAGAATTCAAAGCAAAGTGTGAATCAGAGCTTACTCGATACGGCGATAACTTCTCTATCTTCCGATTTGGAGCTACGCACGGATGGGCACCCAACTCACAAACAAGAACAGAGCTATTTCTCGAAGTAATGCTAAGTGGAGAATCTCTCACTATTGATAGAGGTGTTCTACAAAATAGGCTCGCGACAAATCACCTAGCGAATATGATGGCCGCAGTTCTTCAAAGAAAAGGAACGGGAGTCTTCCACTTCGGAGCAAGTGATGGCTCTGAGGAAATAGACTTTCTTAGAAATCTAGCTGAAAGCTTCGGCCACCCTAGAGAGCAAATAATAGAAGGTGGAACGAATATCTGCAACGCTCTCATGATCCCTGAGAGAACGATTAAGCTAATTGGATCAGAGTATGAAAAGCGCGAAGAAGAAACAGTATTTGCCGTTAGACATATGATTCGCCTTGCTCAATATATTCTATAAAGATCCCGCTTTAATGGTTTCAACAATTGATGGATCAAGTAATGTTGAGGTATCACCGAAGTTATCAAATTCCTTAGCTGCAATTTTTCTAAGAATTCTTCTCATAATTTTTCCAGACCTTGTCTTAGGAAGCCCTGGAACAATTTGAATTTTATCAGGCTTTGCAATTGGACCAATCTCTTCAGTAACAACTGCAAGTATATCTCTTTCCATATTCTCGCAGTGGTTTTCAGTAGCGATGACAAAAGCATAAATCCCCTGCCCTTTTATATCATGAGGAAATCCTACAATCGCTGACTCAATTACATCAGGGTGTTGACCGATAGCATTCTCAACCTCAGCAGTTCCTATTCTATGTCCAGAGACATTTAGTACATCATCAACTCTACCTGTTATTCTATAGAGTCCATCAGCATCCCTCTTACACCCATCTCCAGTGAAGTATGACCCTGGGTATGCACTTAGATAAGTTTTCTTAAAACGATCATGGTCTCCCCAAATAGTTCTTAGCATTCCTGGCCAGGCCCTCGTAATGCAAAGGTTCCCTTCAGACTCCAGATCCTTTATAACATTGCCGTCTGCATCCATAATTGCTGGAAATACTCCCGGAAGCGGAAGAGTCGCAAAACAAGGTTTTCCATCCGTTACTCCGGCCATAGAAGAGATTAAAATCCCACCCGTCTCTGTCTGCCACCAAGTATCAACAATAGGACATTCTTCTTTACCAATGGATTTATTATACCAGTGCCAAGCTTCTGCATTAATTGGCTCACCTACAGAGCCAAGAACTTTTAGGCTCTTTAGATTGGAGTTATTTACAAATGAAATATCACAGGCCATCAATGCTCTTACTGCTGTTGGAGCTGTATAAAAATGTGTAATTTTATGTTTCTCTACAACATTCCAAAATCTTCCTGCATCAGGATAGGTCGGAACTCCTTCAAACATTGTTGTCGTTGACCCATTTAGCAGCGGCCCATAAGTAATATAAGTGTGACCAGTGATCCAACCGATATCTGCAGTACACCAGTACTTATCATCCTCTTCCATCTGGAAAACGTTTCCAAAAGTGTAAGCGGCCCAAACCATATAGCCAGCGGTTGTATGAAGAACTCCCTTAGGTTGTCCGGTTGAGCCAGATGTATAAAGAATAAATAGAGGGTCTTCAGCATCCATAACCTCTGGCCTACAATCCTTAGAAGAATCAGGGTATAAGTCATGCCACCAGACATCGCGCCCCTCTACCATCGAGACATCATTTCCAACCCTCTTATGAACAAGCATATGTTTAACAGAACTATTAGGGAGGTCTTCCAAGGCCTTGTCTGCGATCTCTTTTAATCGAGTTATTTTACTGCCTCTAAAACCTGCATCATTAGTGATTAATAATTTACATTCTGAATCTTCAATTCTTCCCGCAAGAGCGTGCGCTGAAAACCCTCCAAAAACGACAGAATGAATGGCGCCAATTCTCGCACAAGCAAGGACTGAAATTAAAAGTTCAGGAACCATCGACATGTAAAGACAAACTCTATCACCTTTTTCTACACCTAGGTCTTTAATCATATTTGCCGTCTTACACACAGCCTCGTGTAGTTCATTATATGTGTACTCGACAACATCATCATCAGGAGAATTAGGTTCAAAGATCAATGCAGTCTTATTTCCCCTTTTCTCCAGATGTCTATCTAAGCAATTTTCAGTTATATTTAGTTTCCCGCCTTCAAACCATTTAATATTAGCATCATCAATACTTCCCGACTGAACCTTATCCCACTTCTTTTCCCAAGAAAATGATTCTGCGATATCTCCCCAAAACTTATCAGGATTGGCCTTAGATTCTTGGTAAGCTATTGCGTATTCTTCGAGGCTATTAATTTTCCAGTTCATAACTATCCCTATTTAAATATTTCTATGACTCTCTTAATTCAGAAGCTATAACATCCTCAAGGCTTTGATGATGAAACTTAATTGAGAGATCCCCAAGCTTTATTCTAAGCTCAGGGTTATGTTTTTTTTGAGCACCTTTCCAGTCGAATTCGACCTCACTGTGCCGATTAGAAAAGTCCACGAAGCTCTCTGATATTACACATTCAATATGCTCAAAACCTTCAGAGTAACTGGCTTCCCCTTTAGGAGCAGGAAGCTCTAGCAGCGGAATATCATGTTTCTTATAGTTTAGAGGTTTATTTAATTTAAATGTTGAGATTGGCCGATTTGAGATCATTGCTTCATGAAGTAAGAGATGATCTCTTCCAAGTTCACCCTTTAACTCACTATATCTCTCAATGCTTGTGACACGGTAACATATGTGATCAATTTCAAATTCATCTAAATCAATACCAAGTAACTTTAAATCAGATTCTATTTTCTCTAAGAAAGTATTAACTGTGGAAAAATCAATCATAACTACTCTACGCTGTCCTCTTAATCAGGTGGAAGCCAAATTGAGTTTTCACAGGTCCAGAAACTTCCCCTACATTCAAGGCAAAAGCTGCTTGCTCAAAAGGCTTAACCATCATGCCCTTACCAAAAGGGCCAAGACTTCCTCCGTCTTTCCCAGAAGGACAATTAGAATAATCTCTAGCCAGCTCTTCAAATGATTTACCATCATCAATTTTTTTTAATAAATCTGTTATTTCATATTCATGATCTACTAGAATATGTTGAGCAGTAATTTGTGACATAGGTTCATCCTTATAAGTAAATTTATCACTTTAAGGTTAGCGATGGCCAACTCCTTTGTAAATAACTATAGGAACATATACGTTGCCAATGACCCCAAGCGTATCTTGATTCTTGACTCATATCCACCATGAAACGATCAAGTATCCAGACTTAATTACTCGGTTGATCTAATATTAAATGTCATTATTTGTTCAATCTTTTTAAAAGAACGATAATAAGAATAATTTTTAAGTTCAGGAGGAACGTATATGTTTAAAAATCTTTTAGCATTGATGCTTTTTGTATCAATTGGCCAGCTGGTCCAAGCTCATTCCCACAAGTTTCAAGAAACAGATAGAAGTATCTACGCCTCTATAAAGCTCAATGACTATTCTAAGGGAATGAAGAAACTTCAGTCTCTAGATTTAGATATTACAGGAGTAGACAAGAAATCAAATATTGCAGATGTATTTGTCACTACTGAACAGTTTAAAGCACTCCAAGAAATGAAGTTTAATATTATATTAAATAAGTCTAACAAAGTCGTTAAGGCAGTTGATGAGGAGTATAAATCTCCATCTGAAATTGAGTCTATTTTGAAAGAATGGGAAAGAACACATTCAGACATTGCAAAAACTTTTATTATTGGACAATCATCAGAAGGTAGAAATATCTATGCTCTGAAAATATCGGACAATGTTTCCACTAGGGAGCCATCTGAGTCAGCAATCCTATTCAATAGTATGCACCACGCAAGAGAGGTCATGTCCCCAGAAGTGAGCTTAGATATAATCGAGACGCTAGTTTCTAATTATAAGACTGATTTGAAAATAAAGAGTTATGTTGATTCAAATGAGATTTGGGTTGTTCCAATGCTTAATGTAGATGGGAACGCAAAAGTCTGGAATGGATCAAGTATGTGGAGAAAGAATACAAACTACGGTCATGGAGTAGATATCAATAGAAACTATCCACACCTATGGGGAAGCTGTAGAGGATCAAGTGGAATGAAATGGTCTAGTACCTACAGAGGTCCAAGTGCAGGATCAGAGCCAGAAGTTCAGGCGCTAATGAACTTAGTTAAGGACATTAGACCAGTGTTTGATATCAGTTACCACGCGTATAGTGAAATTATTATTTACCCAATGGGTTGTAAAGGAAGTAGAACTCAAACGAAAGAAGTTGTTGAGAAAATTGGAAAAGAAATTGGCGGAAGTATTGGCTACATTGCAGGAACAGCTTGGGAACTTCTTTATTCAGTAGATGGATCAGATATAGACTGGATGTATAATGCATATCAAGTGATCCCTTATGTTGTTGAAGTAAATAGTAGATCTCAAGGCTTCCAACCAGACTATAAAGAGTGGAGAGACAAGACAGTTGAGAGAAATAGACCAGCGTGGATGAGCTTACTAGACAAAATGTCTGCAACAGGAGTGAAAGGAAGACTGGATGAAACCTACCCATCACCAGAAAGCTACCAAATAGAGGTAAGAGATGAATCCGGGGAAGTTTTCCAAAACTACAAAGTAAACCCAGACGGGACTTACCACATCGTTTTAAATGAAGGTAAGTACACTTTTACACTTCAAAAAGGTAGAAATTCATTATCACGAAAGACACTAGAGCTAGGTTCAGCTAGACTTCCTCTTTCATTTTAATTTTCATTACGGAGTACGTCTGTACTCCGTTCTTCTATTTGTTCACTCAATTATTTTTACAGAAATGCTTAAGCGTGTTACCTTTTCATAGGGGTAAATATGATTAACTTAAAAAAGAACCAGAGCGCTTGGTATTTATTATTCTTATGCTGGGTGGTCGCTTCTGTGGCGACAGCAGGAAGCTTATTCTTCAGTCAAGTTATGGGTTTTCCACCTTGTGAGCTTTGCTGGTACCAAAGAATCTTTATGTATCCCTTAGTTATTTTCTTTGTGATTAGCCTCATCTCACTCGATGCAAGTGCATTTAAGTATTCGCTTCCTTTAGTAATTCTAGGCTGGCTTACGGCCCTCTACCATAATCTCCTCCACTACGAAATCGTTCCAGAAAGTGCAACACCATGTAGAGAAGGTGTATCGTGCGCGGATATCTGGATCAACTGGTTAGGATTCATTACTATTCCAATGTTATCTTTTATCGCATTCAGCATATTACTTATTATTCTTACAATCTTTTATAGGAGATACCTTAAATGAATAAGCAGAAAATTACCGTCATAATTACTTCAGTAGTTGTAATAATCGGATTTGTTATCGCAACATTTCTTTATAATAGTAATCAGGACGCCAAAGATAGTCTTATTGCTAAAGAGAAAGAAAGCTTATTTGTTAGAGCTCACTCACCTCAAATGGGACCCGCTGACGCTCCTGTACAGTTAGTCGAGTTTATGGATCCAGAGTGTGAAAGCTGTAGAGTATTCTACTCTTTTGTTAAACACTTAATGAAAAAGTATGAAGGTAAAATCCAACTCACTATTCGTTATGTTCCTTTTCATGGAAACTCAAAGTTCGCGATAGCAATTCTAGAGTCCGCTAGAAAACAAGGGAAGTACTGGGAAACTTTAGAAATACTTTTTGAAAAACAACCACTATGGGGAAATCATCACAAACCTAGTCCAGAACTTATTTGGAACTACCTTCCGATGGTCGGAGTTGATGTTGATCAAGTTAAGAAAGACTATAAAGATCCAGCCTATACAAAGCTAATTGAGCAAGACTTTGCAGACGCAAGAGAGCTTGGGGTAAAAGCAACTCCTACTTTCTTTATAAATGGAAAACCATTAAGAAACTTTGGCTACGAACAACTTGAAGCGCAGATCAAAGAACACTTATAAGAATAAACAGTATCTTAACGCACATCTCATAACAAAAGGTGCCTCGCACCTTTTGTTATCTCTAGAAAAATTAACTATTTAACGCTATTGTGATCCCAAATTTAGAGATAAATGAAGGACAGTAATATGATGAGTGTTGAAGATTTTCAAAAGAAAATTTTAGAGGGAATTCCAAGTGAGCTTCCGCCAAGAAAGACTTATGAGACGGACATAAATCACGCCCCCAAAAGAAAAGATATATTAAACCCTGAAGAGAAGAAGTTAGCGTTAAAGAATGCGCTTAGATATTTTGATACGAAATTTCACGCTGAGCTGATTAAAGAATTTAAAGAAGAGCTAGATACCTATGGCCGGATCTATATGTATAGGTTTAGACCAGATTATAAAATATTCGCAAGATCTATAGACGACTACCCACATAGGTCGAAGCAAGCAGCGGCAATAATGCTAATGCTCTCTAATAACCTAGATTATGCAGTTGCTCAGCACCCTCATGAGCTAATCACTTATGGCGGAAATGGTGCTGTTTTTCAAAACTGGGCGCAGTATCTTCTAACAATGAAGTACCTTGCGACTATGACTGACGAACAGACTCTTGCACTCTACTCTGGTCATCCAGCAGGACTCTTTCCTTCACATAGTGGAGCTCCAAGGGTGATTGTTACAAATGGCATGATGATTCCAAACTATTCTAAACCAGATGACTGGGAAAAGTTCAACGCCTTAGGTGTTACACAGTACGGACAAATGACAGCAGGTTCATTCATGTACATTGGGCCACAGGGAATTGTTCACGGAACAACAATAACAGTTCTAAATGCAGGAAGAAAAATTAGTAACGGAGAAACAGATCTCGCAGGAAAGCTCTTTGTGACTGCGGGACTTGGAGGAATGAGTGGAGCTCAACCGAAGGCCGCGGTCATTGCCGGATGTATTGGTCTCGTAGCAGAGGTCAATGAAAAAGCTGTTCAGACTAGATTTGAACAAGGTTGGGTTGACGAGGTATTCACAGACTTAGACAAACTTGCAATCAGAGTTAAAGAGGCTAAAGAAAGAAAAGAAGTTGTATCAATAGCTTACCAAGGCAATATTGTTAACCTTTGGGAGAAGTTAGAACAAGAGGAGATTCATGTTGAACTCGGTTCAGATCAAACTTCTCTTCATAACCCTTGGGCGGGTGGATACTACCCTGCCGATATAAGCTTTGAAGAATCTAATAATCTTATGGCCAATGAGCCTGAGAAATTTAAACAACTAGTTCAAGAAACTCTAAGAAGACATGTCGTTGCGATAAATAAGCTTGTAGCAAAAGGAATGTACTTCTTTGATTACGGGAATGCATTTCTACTTGAAGCTTCAAGAGCAGGCGCTGATATCTTAAATGAAAAGGGTGACTTCAAATATCCAAGTTATGTTCAAGATATAATGGGCCCAATGTGCTTTGATTATGGATTTGGTCCTTTTAGATGGGTGTGTACAAGTTCAAATCAAGATGACTTAGATAAAACAGATCAAATTGCCTGTGATGTACTAAAAAATCTGATGAAAGAATCTCCTAAAGAAATTCAACAACAGATGCAAGACAAC
>NZ_JBFGYP010000040.1:0-23347 GCF_041587335.1 Halobacteriovorax sp. | reverse complement strand
GGACGTACCTGGTTTTGGTCTAACGTCTGGAAAAGAAATACCTTATAACTCTAAAAGCTACACACAATTTCTACATAAATTCTTTAAAAGATTGAAAATTGAAAAACCAATAATTATAGGAAATAGCTTAGGTGGCCATATAGCTTGGAACTACGCCTTAGAGAAACCGAACAATACAAAAAAGCTAGTATTACTCTCTCCTGCTGCTTACCCACTCGATCCTCCTCTTGTAGTAAGAATTTCTAATAATGGGTTCTTAAAGTGGCTTGCTAAAAACTTTTCAAGTAGATTAACATCTGACTATATAGCCAGAGGAGTTTTTTATAATAGAGACAAGATGGATGATTACGACTTAGAAAGGTTTTATGATCTATTCAACCTTGAAGGAAACTTTGATAAGTACATGAGAGTTTTTGAAAATATTATGAAATTAAAAGATCATACGCCAGATCTGACTAAGCTTAAGACACCGACACTATTGATCTGGGGAGAAGAGGACTCTTGGATTCCTTTTAAACAAAGTAAGCTTTGGAAAAGAGATGTTAGTAATCTAACATTTATCCCTCTAGATAAAGTCGGACACACTCCGCAATTAGAAGTACCACAGAGTACAATCAAGTCAATACTTAACTATATAAAATGACTTAATTCAATTTCTAAATAATTAATTCTTTATTAATGAGCTTTAACAGGAATGTTTCGCGCTCAATAGACATGCCTTTCTTATCACTTTTAGCAATGGTCTCTTCATTATGAGCAATGGCCTCATTAATATCAATCCAGACTGGTTTCATTCCATTACTTAGTTCATAATGCTCAAGGGTCGTCTCCCCTAGCTCCTTATCTACAGTACAAGTAAAACAATAAGAGATCATATGTTGGATATCAAAATCAGGTTTATACCATGGTCTATACTCTTCATAAATTCCAAAAGCTTCTACATTTGAGATATTCTTAGCACCTGTTTCTTCTTTGAGTTCTCGTATAAGTCCATCAACAATATCTTCACCTTTATCTATTCCACCACCAGGTAAACTATAATCATGATACCTTTCAGTATATAACATGAGAATCTGCTCATCTCTAAGAGCAATGGCCCTCGTTGCTTTTCTTTGAAATATGGACTTATTGTCTAAAGAATCAATTTCAAAGTGAGTAGAAGTATGAATATGTCTCATATTGTCCTTTAGTCTAGAGCTCACTAGCTTTTTGAAGTTTTGCAAATACTCCATCACTTTGAAGTAACTGATTAGGTGTTCCACTTTCGACTAGACGACCTTTTTCAAAAACAAGAAGTCTGTCACAGCTCATAACAGTATCTAGTCTATGAGCAATAATTAAACACGTCTTATCTTCCATTATATTTACAATTGCATTATGAATGAGCTTTTCATAGTTAGGATCGATATTGGCCGTGGCCTCATCAAGAACTAAGATTTTCGGATCTGCAAGAAGTACTCGAGTTAAACTTAGTAGTTGTTTCTCTCCAATACTTAGGTTCTCTCCACCATCAAGAATGACTGAATCAAGAGTCATAGCAGACTCCTTCATAACTTTTGCTAGACCGGTTTTTTCACAGCATGAGAGTATAGTTTCATCTGTAGCAGGCTTTCCTGCACATAAGTTCTCCCTTAAGTCTGCACTAAATATAATCGGGTCCTGAGAAACAAATCCAATAGAGCTTCTTAAAAATTTACGATTAAAATCTCTTATTGATTTCCCATCAATCTCAATACTTCCCTTTTGGAAGTCATATAGTCTAGCGAGTAGACTAACAGTTGTCGTCTTCCCACAACCTGTTGATCCAACAAGACCAATTTTTTCACCACTACTAATTTTAAAGTTTAAATCTTTAAGAACCCAATTGTCTGAGTCATAGGCCATCCATGTATTCTTAAACTCAATCTGGCCCTTAAAGTTATGATCAAATATTTCACCATCTTTTCCAAGAACGGCTTCTTCTTCTTCATGAGAAAAGAAGCTATGCACTCTTTCACTACTGGTGAAGGCCTGTTGTATTACATGAATCTCTCTCGCTAACATTAGGATTGGAGAAAAGAATTTTTCGCAGTACCTAATAAATGCCACAAAAATACCGACACTCATTGTTCCTGCTAGAACTGCTTTACCACCAAAGAATACAAGACCGACTAGAGGTAGCGTACAAAAGAATGCCGTTAAAGGTCTGGTCCATGAGTAAAGAAAGTTTGCACTCAACTGGGCACTACGATGATCATTTACCGCTTCATCAAAATTTTGATGGGACCAACTCTCTAAACCGTAAGAGCGTATGACATCAATTCCACTGAGGTATTCATTCAACTT
Organism: Halobacteriovorax sp.; assembly: GCF_041587335.1. Lineage (GTDB taxonomy): Bacteria > Bdellovibrionota > Bacteriovoracia > Bacteriovoracales > Bacteriovoracaceae > Halobacteriovorax. The sequence continues at coordinate 21,022 of NZ_JBFGYP010000040.1, read as the reverse complement.
TGAGTTTAAAGCACTTGATAATTTAGACATCCTTCTATTAACTACTCTAACTTTATTCTTAGTTAAGTAAACAAGCAGAACTGCAGGCAACATAGAGCATATTAGAATTATACCAATTCTAAAATTTGTTAGACACATCGCTGTTCCAGAAATGATTGCCATAAAGCCGGCATTTACAAAACGACCTATAGTAGATGTGAAAAACTCTTCAACGCCTTCGACATCATGAGTAATCCTAGTGATGACTCTTCCCTGTGGTTGCTTATCATAGAAACTCAAAGGAAGTTTTTGAATATGAGCAAATAACTTCTTTCTAATATCTAAAATTGTTTCAGATGAGTTTAAGATTAATATTCTTCTACCACACCACTGGAGGGCAAGAGCACCAACTTCACAGAGAACAATTAAAATGGCCCAAAAGTATGACTCATCAAATGCTTTCTTCAATAAACCATCTTCAACTAAATGTCCCATCGCGCGGGAAGAATAGATAGCAGACAAAGAACTTATAAGCATTAGGATCAAAGCAAAAATAAATTTACCTTTTCTCGCCTGCCCTTGTTTTATAAGAAATTTAAATGACTTAAGGTCATTGAGCGCATTCTTTTTTAGGTTTGACTCATCTTGCTCATCACGAGCAATAAATTGATTACTCATTGATCACCTCCATACTATGTGAGAGGTTTAAAACTTTATTACAATATTTCAAAGTAGAACTTCTGTGCGCAACCCAGATAAGAGTTGTATCACTTAACTCTCTATCCAGGTTATTTAGGATAAGATCTTCAGTTACAGTATCTACAGCACTTAGACAATCATCTAAAAATAAAAGCTTTGGTCTTCGAGATAGAGCTCTTGCCAGAGTCAATCTTTGTCTCTGGCCACCAGAGAGATTAATCCCCCACTCTCCTAACTGAGTATTTAGCTTTTCAGGAAAGGCCTGAACATCCTTGTCCAATCCTGCTAACTCAAGGTAGTACCAAATATCATCTTCCGAGAGATCCCTATCCATTTCTATATTCTTCTTAATTGTATCAGCAAACAGGAAAGGCTTTTGCTGCACAAAACTTATAAACTCTCTAAGTTGTTGGTGACTATAGTTGTTATAATCTTTCCCATGAAAAAAGAGTCTTCCTTCGTAGTTTCTTTCTAGACCACTCAAAATACTTAGCAGGGTAGACTTACCTGTTCCAATATCACCTGTAATACCAAGTCTCTCTCCAGGGAGAAGACGGAGATTGAAGTTATTTATTAAAGGAGCTTCTTTATCTGAGTCATGAAATTTGAATGACAGATTTTTTGCTTGTAGTACATATTCACTATCATTTATTTTCTCACCTTTATTATATAGAAATTCTTCTTTCTTATTTTTAAATATTTTATTTAGTCTATCTAAACTAGTTGTCCCTCGTTTCCAGTCAGAAATAATAAACCCCATCTCCATAAGTGGATCTTGTAATAAGAATATTAGTCCTTGCATGGAAACAAAGTCACCAATTGTCATTTGCTCACCAATAACGAGAGTAATTCCCACAGAAAAGAGAACAATATAACTTATAATAGAAGCTCCCCCCATCATTGGAATATAATTCAATGAAGTAAATAACGCCTTTAACCTTTGGTCTTTATAGTTTGAAGCACTCTCGATGAGTTTCTTTTCCCAGAAGCCACCAGTTTGAGTGAGTCTTTGCAAACGAATAGTACTAATGACCTGAGTTGATAGATCGTTAAAGTCACCGAGAGATTTTTGAGAGTCTTTATGTCTTTGAACTTCTTTAGAAGAGAGTTTTCTTACAAAAACGGGTAAAATAGAGAGAGTTAAGACAGAGATTAATGTCATCTTTACATTAATTGTAAGCATCGTAGCAAGAGTCAAAACTCCAAGAAAAATGACATCAACCAGCCCAACGAGGGTAAAGCCAAAGATAAACCTTGAAGAGTTAACATCACTATTTGAAGCATTCATCAGATTACCTTTAGAGAAATCTGTGACAAGGTCTTTCTTTTTGAAGAATCTGGCATTTTCCCAAATTCTCTTTCTTAGCATAGCACTGGCCATGTGTGTTTGACGGGCAAGAGTGACTCTCCAGCCCATACGTCCAATTGTAATAAGAACACGACAAAGAAACATGCAAATAAATAAGAAGTAAAAAGTGTCCATTTTTGACGCTTTTTCAAAGTATAGTGGATAACTATCACCACTGAAGAAGTCAATAATCCAACCTATAATTCGGGTGGTAAGAACCTGACAAATATTAGTAAGTAGGACCATGAATGTTCCTACAAAGTACATTGCTTTATTATTTAATAGATATGATTTCCATATATCAATTGATGATGATTGAGTTGAGCTTTTCATAGGGGAAATTCTATCTGGACTTCCCCTATAAGAAAAGTATGTTAATGAATTTCTTTAGACAACCACTTCGCAAGCTCATCAAGTTCATCGCTAATCATAGGAAGCTCTAGCTTAACTGATTCAATTGCCTCTTTAACTCCTATAGGGGAATATTGTTTACCAACAAGTCCTTTGGATAGATAATCAATCATTTCCGGATGAAGAGAATCTGAATAGATTGTGCATTTTTCAATTAACCCTTTATGAGAATCTATATGGGCCTCAATACCACCCCAAGTGAATCTCTCTTCCATAAAGTGGTTAAACTTTGGGGTTTCACCAAATCTCCAATTCCAATCTTTAAGTTTTTCATAGTAGTCATTAAGATGAGCTACAGACTTAAGAAATTCTTGATCTAATAATTCTACTTCACAATCTGTACCGTAGTGGCTTTTAAACTCTTCAATTATAGCTGAACATAAACTTTCGTGAGTTATTTCAGGGTTACACTCTTTAAGGTTTGTTACTCTTGCTCTAACTGATTTTATCCCCTTACTCTCGAGTTTCTTTTTTGAAGGGTTTAAATAATTTCCTAATTTAGATAAATCTGCATCAATTAAAAGTGTTCCATGATGAAAAGATCTATCCTTAGTTTCTTTGAATGCTGAGCCAGATATTTTCTTATCTCCGTCATCACTTTTGATCAAAATATCATTTCTTCCAGAAGCAAAGGCCTCAACCCCAAAGCGAGATAGAGCATTAGATATAATTTTATTATTTACACTCTTGTCGTAATTTTCTTTTGAATTTAAAAAAGTGAAATTTGTATTACCTAGATCATGAAAAACAGCGCCTCCACCACTTTGTCTTCTGGCGAGCTTTATTCCATCTTCTTCCATTTTCTCAGTATTGCACTCTGTCCAAGGATTTTGAAATCTTCCAATGACTACAGTGTTTTGATTTCTCCACAAAAAGAGGACGTGAGTCTCAGGGTCCATATCTCGAAAAATCCAGTCTTCAGTCGCAAGATTAAACCATGGGTCAAAAGTGTCTGATAATAAAATTCTTATTTTAGTCATAGGAAACTCCACTTAGTAAGAATTCATTTTACCAAGTAGAGGTTATATATGGCAACTATACAGGGATAAATATGTCCGTACACTCTCTAGAAATAGTAACCAGAGAAACAGGCTTATTGGTCTATAGAGATTTTAACATTTATGAGCTTTGCTCTAATTCTCATAACAAGAGATGGAATAGCTTTATCATTTTTCTTTCTATCAGGTAATGTATAGAGTGTTCTTAAATAGAACTTCATGTTGTTAAAAATTGTAGATGTATTAACTTTTATATAAATCCCTTCAGACTTTATCTCAAGAGGAATAATCTTTGTTTCATCTAGATAGCTATCTAAATCATGTTTAATATCTTTATGTAATTGGTTTAGTGGAGGAAGTAGAGTTTCAGACACTAATGGAATTGTAATTCTTTCTGTTAAGAATCTCTTTAGGTCTCTAATCTCTGACTTAGAATCGACGTCATCAAATTTGATCTCGGCCTTATCCTTAATTTTTGCGTAAATAATTTCTTCAACCATACCTTCATCACTAACTTCATTTATTGGAATGAGGATTCCATTTCTCTTATCCTTTGAATAGATTTTCACAGAGTACTTTCCACCACTTTTTCCAAACTTTAATTTATCAATACCTGCAACAGTTTGATAAATTGTCTCATTTAATTTTTCACCGGATATTTTTTCAAAGGCGACTAAAAGATTAGATATATCTTCATTAGTAAGAACATAGTCACCGACTTCAGCTAAGTATCGAAGTATATACATTGTAAATGTAAGACCATCTCCAACGGGGAAATCTTCACTCATGGCCTCTTTCACCATGAAAATTTGTTTTGCAACTTTTTCATAATCCTCTAGACCAAGTCCATTAAGGATTTCATCACTACCAGATGAACTTTGTGGAACTCTCTTTAATTCTTTAGTCACTACTGACTTATTTGAACTAACATCCACAACTTTGACTTCCTCTCTTTCAATAGAGGGAGCTGAGTCTTTTGAGCAAGAAATACCGGTATATGAAAATATTAAAATTAAAGACAATTTTCCTAATTTACCTAGTGTCACATTTCCTCCAAAAAATTTAAATAGCACCCCTATATAAGCAAGAAATAGGCCAAGATAAACAATTAATATTACGTCAAAATATCTATTAATATTTTGACACTGACTACTACTTTGACACCAAAATTGATCAGGTTTAACAGTTTTGTCTAATTGACTTTAATCCGAGTATTCACTAAATTGTTTGATAGATATCAAACATAACAACAACAAAAGAAGTTAAATGAAAAAAGTCTCAATATTAGATCTAGTTTTTATCAACGAAGGCCAAACAGCTTCGGATGCTTTTAGAAATAGTGTCAAAGTTGCAAAAGCAGCTGAACAACTAGGCTATTCAAGAATCTGGGTTGCTGAACACCACAATATGCCAGCAATAGCGAGTGCGGCGACATCTGTAGTAATTGGACATTTGGCCGCAAATACAAAAACTATAAAAATTGGTGCTGGAGGCATTATGCTTCCGAATCACTCACCTTTAGTCATAGCAGAGCAATTTGGGACATTAGAGAGTCTCTATCCAGGAAGAATTGAATTAGGCTTAGGACGGGCCCCTGGAACAGATCAACGCACTATACGTGCTTTAAGAACAAGCGTTGATAGTTCTAAACACTTTCCTGATGATATAAGAGAATTACAAAGATACTTTTCAATCGAAAGTTCTAATGATCCAATTATTTCAAATCCTGGAGTAGGACTAAATGTACCACTGTGGATACTTGGCTCAAGTACATTTGGAGCGAAATTAGCTGCAGAGTATGGACTCCCCTATGCTTTTGCTTCTCACTTTGCTCCAGATTCTCTTACAGATGCCATAGAGATCTATAGAGCAAACTTCATTCCATCTAAGCAACAAAGATGCCCATATGTAACTCTAGGAGTTAATATAATTATTGCTGACACAGATGAAGAGGCACAATATTTATCTTCAAGCCAAAAGCAATCATTTACAAATATGGTACGGGGAATAAAAATGAAATTTCAGCCTCCAATCTTAGATATTAATTCTTATTGGAGAGAAAATGAGAGAATTGTAGCTGAGCATATGCTTACTTATTCATTTGTTGGCTCTAAAGAAACAGTTCAAAGTGAGCTAAGTAAATTTATGGCCGAGTATAATCCAGACGAGTTAATGGTGGTCACACCAGTCTATGACACAAATAAGAAAATACAAAGTCTAGAGGCCCTGATGGAGCTAGACCTCTAATCAATAGAAAACTCTTCTTGTAATTGTAAGTCATCTTCATTTATAGCGTCCGGATCATACTTAACATCTTCAGAGATACTAAGATCTGGATCATATTTGTAACGGTTCTCCCAGTCTCTACCATCAGTAAGTCTCTGAGCTCTGGCCTTTCGACTTACTCCTCTACCGTTACTTGATCTTGCCCTAGACTTAGACTTCGATTTAAAAGTAGATTCAAAGTTTAGAGGCTCTTTCTTTAAGAACTTTGCCTTTTCTGGAGATATAACTTTAGCAAGGGCCATCTTATCTAGAATATTATCAACTGTTCCAGATGCAAATTTTGTTAATTTCTTTTCTTTAAACGATTGTGAATATCTAACAGGAGAAGGTAATAGCATAGCAAGAAAGGCCCCTTCTTTAGCTGTTAAACTTTTTGGAGATTTATTAAAGTAATGTTTTGATGCCGATTTAATTCCATATATACCATCACCATATTGGATAACGTTGAGATAGACTTCTAGTATTTTGTCCTTTGAAACTTTCTTTTCTAAATAAAGTGTGGCCAATAACTCTTTGAGTTTTCTTTGAACTGTACGGTCGCTAGTAAAAAATAAATTCTTCGTTACTTGCTGAGAAATAGTACTAGCACCTCTAAGTCTCTCTCCTTTTAACCCATCAAGAGCAGCTTCTTTCACTTGAGAGATATCTACACCTTCATGTCCAAAGAAATCCCAGTCTTCACTGAGCATAATTGCAGACGTAGCATTTTTTGAGATACTATTTAACTTACTCCAGCCTTTTGGTCTTTTGGTAAGAATCTTATATTCAACACCTTTTACATCACTGTAACTAACACCAACATAACCTTTTGCAAGTTTATCAATATCGGAATAAGGAACACTCATTCCAACAAGACCAATACTTATAGTAATTAGAAATAGAATTAAGATAGTAATAATTTTAATTTTTTTCTTTTTGTTCTTCACAAGGTAATCCCTAGTTCGAAAATTTAATTTCGCTATTATTTGAAATATTATTAAGCAAAGAAGTAATACTTAATGATAGATTTTTATTTGCATCACAAATAAAGGGGCCAGAATAACCGTGAATATTATTTCTTACATTGGCAATAGAAGCTGTTTTTTGTGCGAGCATGCACGCATTGACTGATCCGCCAAAACTACTGTCTATAATTATGAAATTGAACTCTTCCATCACTACCCCAAAATAACTCTTATTCTAAACTAGTTTAGCAAAGAGGGGAAAAAGAGTCTAACAGACTGAATATTCATTAAATTTGTCTAGAATAAATGGCACTTAACTTAAGCGGTAGGCAAAAAAAATGGCCGCCTAAGCGACCATTATTTATTATTTTTCGTAATTAGCTCTTAGATCACATCTATATTTACCGTAGAGTGTTTGAAGCAAGCTATTGTGCTCTCTAGTCATTTGAATATCGAGCATACTCTCACCCAAGGTATAATTAAAATCATCTTTTAGGAGGTCTTTAGCATCCTCTATAGAGAGATCCTTGCCTTGCCATACTACAGTAACTTTCTTTCCACTACCTTCAAGTACCTCTTTCTTTTGAAGCTTAATGGCCGATATTATTCTTCTAGCAAAGATTGCACTTTGAGAGTTTTCAAAAATATCATCTCTATCATTACTTATATACGAGCCGGTTTCACCGAAAATATCTTTATTTGTAGAAAGAAAATCGTATCCCATTTCGGCCCATTTCTGTGCGTACTTCCATGTGGCCCTTAAGTTTTTAGCAGAAACACATGCCTTATCTATTTGATCAGAAGACAGTTTATTAATCTCTTTAATATGGTAGTGACCATTGTTCTTACTTAGATTATTCTTTGCAAAGACTTTAAAGTCTTTAATAAATAACTTATTAACTTTATCACTCTTTTTTCTCATGTGATCAATGAAGTTTTTCCCATAATCACCATATATATAATTAGTAACTTTATCGTGAGCTTCAAGAATTCGTAAGTCTGCTCCATCGGCACCATTCTCACTAGAAAACTCTTTCTTACCAGTAACTGACAATAACTTTGTCTTCAATAACGACAGTTCAGATAATAACTTATCTATTTCTAAGTTTGTTTTTACTCCATTACCAGAGTTGATAACATTAGAAACCTCAGAAAAAGTAACTTCATTCTCTCCATCTAGATCAATAATAACTTCGGCGAGTTCATCTGTTGCCTCTTCTTTTAAAACGGAGATTTCTTTTATGACTCTTTCAAAGTGATATTTAAGATTTTTGGTATAATTATTAAAACTACTATCACTACTATTTTCAAGAGCAATAACTTTGTCAATATTGGAAACTTCATCAATTGAAAGTAACAACTCTCTTAGTGATCTATTCTGTCTAGAAACTCTTGTCCCATCTGTAGGGTTTATAAATTTATTCACGTAACTATTTATAAGATCGTAATTCATTGTAAGTTTATCAAGAATCATATCTCTTTGTGCAGGAACGGGAATAGCTGAAGAAGAGCTCAGAGGATTTAAAACTTCTATAATTGGCTTGAAGAACTTAACTCTCTCTTTCCCAATGACTTCAACATGAGATTTTTTTATCGCTTCCAACTCATTAGAAATAAAGTCTGAATTAGTAGCAATAAAATTCTTATGATTATTTAAAACTTTAATTAAAGAATCTACAGTAGCTAGATCTTTGTAATGATCATCAGTTGAAATATCTAATATTCCCGCTTCTTGCATTTTTATTCTTACATCATAAAATGAACAGTTTAATTTAATAAACGTAAGCCTATCCTCATCTTTCTTAAAGTCAAAACGTCCTTCAAATAGATTATTAATAAACTTTAATATTGAGCTAACAACAAGTCCTCCATAGGCTACAGTGACACCATTTGGGGATGCTGAGTATAGACCAAACTGTGAGAAGCTCTGGATAACATTTGCTGAATTTTCTAAGAAACTCGTATCATCTAGGTTTGAACAGCTATTTTTATTAAAAAGAGTATTTAGTCCATTAACTAGTGAGGCCATCTGTTCACCGTTAATTCCAGTATTAGCAATACCATCGGACTCTGGCACTTCAACTGGGTCATGACCTTGTGATACCCTAGTTTGGTTTATATTGTTTTGAATTTCTTCAGCACCAGTAAGAACCTGGTCTAGAGTTCCCTGACTACCATCAAGACAGTCATCTTTGAAAATTGCTTCAATATTTTTGATACTATTTAATATGACATCACTACGTGAAGAGTTTAATGGACAAAAAACTGGTCTAGTTTTCAGAGTTAAGTTTCTCTCTTTTAACTCCTCTATTTTTTTAACTATAGCAGGATCAACACTTGTTTGCTTTATCTCACTTAGGCTTGTAGATAGTGTATTCGCTCCAAAAATATAAGAAGGCGATAGAGATAGTATTAGAAAAAAGGCTAAATTCCTACGTTTCACATTTTACTCCAGTTTTTTAATTCACTGGTATATAAGCAAAAAGTGTACCAATATATATTCTTGAATTCACTTAGCAGTGGTGTCCAAAATATTTACAGGTATTGAAAGTGTCTAAACTTTATTCAGTTACTTTAAGTTTTTTTGGTAGAGATGCCCAAGAGCAAGAGTTCCTTCCATACAACCTTCATAGAGAACTCTTAACTTTAGTGATTGATCTTTTAGACCATCTTCATCTCTATCGATTTTGTTAAGAAAACTCATAAGTGGTGTACAGGACTTCTTAAGAACATTATAAGAAATATACTCATTAAGAGGTAGACCTTGCGGATCTATTTCTTCAACAAAAAATGTATTTAATTCTATATGATTCTTTGAGGCCAAGACGGCCATTCTTTCTTTATATGTTAAATCTCTTGAACGCGCTGCCATAGAGATGAAAAATGCAAAAACTAGCACAAAAGCAATCTTCATTTATTACTCCATTAATAAACAATTATTAATTTTATACTGAGCACTAAGTTATGATAAATCAAGCAAATTATTCAAGTATTTTGAAATTTTCTCACATAGCTCTTGACGAGTAGAACAAACATCCGGTGAAAAATTCATGTCATAGTTTCCAGAAAGAAGAAAAGTGTTGATTCCTTCAAGTGAAATTCTATCACTCTCTTTGTCACCAACCATTAAACTGTTGAGTATTGTTCCTGAAACTTTTGCAAGTGCTTTTAGATGCATTCCTGGATTTGGTTTTCTTAAAAGAGAGTCAAACCTCCACTCTTCGTCTCCCTTATCTTTATGAAAGGGACAAATTTCAACGTGGTCTACTTTAGCGCCAAAAGATGAATAATAAGAAATAAGTTTTGAATGAAAGTTATCTACATCTTCAACAGAGTACATTCCTCTAGCAACGCCGGCCTGATTAGTTACAATGACAACTGGTATAGACAAGTCATTTGCAGTCTTAATAACCTTGATCATATCTTTATAGATTATTGAGTCATCATATTTGTAAACGTACCCAGAGTCTTCATTCAGAATTCCATCTCTATCAAGAAATAGAACAGGTCTAGAACATACGAGTTCAGATTCATACCTAACAAGAGGGCGTTGTAGAAATTGTTGTTCTAGATTGTGACTATACTTAATCCCACTATCAACATACCTATCTCTCTTATATGATTTCTCAAGATACTCTTCTAAGAATACAAAATTAATATTCTCATTAGAGATTAAGCTTGAAATATATGTCCAATCAACAAAGTGATCTCCATCTATAATTAAAGTATTCTCTATAACACTATCTACAAATGATACCTTAAAGAAGTCCTTAAGTTTATCTGTGTAGTAGTCCCTACTTTTAGCTGACTCTTTAATTAGTAAGTTGATTTCTTTCACACAAGTTCCTTAATTGAACAATTAACCTTGAAGGCCGCACTCGTAAACTTATTCATTGGTTTAATTCTGATTTGTAGTCTAATTTTTCCAACTCGTAATTCAAATGAACTAATACCTTCTTTAAGAGGAAGTATTTCGACTTCTTCACTAGAGATTAAATCGCTCGATTTTACAATATGTACTCCACTAGGTAGATACTTCTCGCCCTTTTTTTCTTTATGAAAACAGGTAGCTTGAATAATATCTGGATTTCCAATACCTATTAGAGGAAGTATACACTCAGAGAAGAGTTTAACATTATTATTTTTCAGCTCTGATAAACAATTATAAACATCAAGAACACAGTCATAGTATGTTTGAACAACAATTTTATTGTAATCTGTTTCAAGTTGACCCGGCAACTCACTAAAGCCAGCATCAGTCCATCTATGATCAAATCTGCCAAAGAACTCTATCGAAGCTTTATCATGTAACTCATTTGCCATCTGTAAAAATCGTCTTTCAACGCCATCATTAATTAGGTTTTGAAAGTATTGACTCTTATCAAACGCTCCAAAGTACTGAGATATAAAACTCTTTATCCCTGCACTTTTAGTGTTAACAAATGCATGTGATTTACAAAGTTTTAAAGATACTGGAAATATACCAGACTTCGATTCAACTATGATATCTGCTTCATCCCAGGCCTTATTGTGAGAACCACCAGCACTCTTACCTATGACAAGAATCTTATCTACATCTATAGGCAGAGAAGGAATTAGCTCTTTTGAAACCGATGTTGCTAAAATAGGTAAATGCTTAATAAGAGTTGGTTCATTTACACGTAGCCAATGATCATACTCAGTGAGTTGTCTTCTAATATCACCACCAAAAGATCTTACAAAGTCACCTTCAATCTTAAAATGTCTTGAAAGGTTTTGAGCAACGAGGTACTCAAATAGATTACCCTTAAATTCATTTATAAGGGCCTCTTTTTGGGCAACAGTGTCAATTGGTTGGTATTCACGCATATTTTACAACTTATTTTAAAAAGGAGTTTTCAATCTCATTATAGTCTAATAGACTTAATATCGAAAATATCAAATTCCAATGAACTTGGAAAGGAAACGAAATGGAGAATTTCCCCTCTGTTTTAGAGTCAATTGACGACTTGAGTAAGCGACAAATAGATGGTGTCCTAGGCTTGGCCCATCGAATAAAAAATCGCTCAGACACTCCTTTCCACTTTTCAAACAAAACACCAATCATCGCCACATCATTCTTAGAAAACTCAACAAGAACAAAGCATTCATTTGAAATTGCAATCTCAAAGCTCGGATGTACATATATAGATTTTAATTCAGAGAAGTCATCACTTAAAAAGGGAGAATCCCTTGAACAGACCTTACTTACTTTAAATGATCAAGGCGTAGACCTTTGTATTATTAGAACGTCTGTATCTAATCAATTAGCAGAGTTCAAAGAGAAACCACCTATAAAGATAATAAATGGTGGAGATGGTGTAAATGAGCACCCTACTCAGGCGCTTCTGGATGTTTTTACACTTATAGAATGTGGAATTAAGCTCGATGGGAAAACTTTCTGCATTGCTGGTGATAATATACACTCCAGAGTAGGACATTCACTAATTAAACTACTTCCTCAATTTGGAGTTAAGGTCTTACTTTTTGGACCCAATGCTTTTCAACCAAAAAAGCTTCCTGCTGGTGTAGAAGTTACTTATAATCGTGACGAAGTTCTAAAAAAAGCAGATATACTCTATTTACTTAGAGTTCAAACAGAAAGACACGACGATAAAGAAGACAATAAAGTTTTAGACTATGCTAAAGACTATGGCTTCACTCTAGAGATGATTGAGTCTCTAAAAAATAAGATACCAGTACTACACCCAGGTCCTGCCAATATAGGCGTCGAGATCTGTCATGAATTAATAAATTCTAAATATTACTTAGGCCACGTACAAGTAAGGAATTCAATCTACCTTAGAATGGCACTCATACAAGCTATGTTACAAAATGGAGCAAAGAACATTGGGTTCAATGAAAATAATATTTTCAAATTCTAATTTCTCGTCCTCTAGATTTCTTATAAAATTCTTATACAGCATTGTTTTCTATAAATTAAGGGAGAAGCATACTCATGTCTAATATTTTTGATTTTCAAACATCTTTAGAACAGTCCACAGTTTATATTCATTTTGATGATGGAGAGGTCTTCAAAGCAAAGGTTAATCGTACTGAAGACGATGATGAACTTAAATCAGGAATTTGGGGTGAGGCTGCTTTTACGACTGGTATGAGTGGCTATCAAGAGACAATAACGGATCCTTCATTTCTCGGGCAGCATATTATCTTTTCGAACTCACATATTGGAAACTATGAATATGACGAACGAGTGAGCCAGTCTGAAGAAATACATGCAACGACATTAATTGCTAGAAACTTCTCACCTAACAAAATGTTAGAACATACAAAAATACCTTTAATAAGTAGTCTTGATACAAGAAAACTAGTTAAATATCTAGTCAATAAAAAAGGAAGTCACAAGTCAGTCGTCACGACTAGAGAGAAAGCACCGTCAAAAGATGAATTCAAAAATGCGAAACTCATTTGCGAAGATCTTTCAAAGGTTTCAATAGACAAAAAAGTCGTATTGAAAGAAGGAAGTAACCCGATTGTCATTATGAATTATGGCATAAAAGATTCTATCACTAAAAATCTTGAGACATTAGATAAACCTATGGTGATGCTGCCATACAACTCTACAGCAGGAGATATTTTACAATTAGAGCCTTCACTTATTTTCTTATCGAATGGTCCTGGTGATCCAAGAAACTACACAAGTGAAATTGAAGTTATAAAAGAGATCTTAAAAACAGATATTCCAGTTAGAGGAATTTGCCTAGGTCATCAATTGATTTCTCTCGCTCTAGGAAGTGACATCATAAAACTACCATTTGGACAAAGAGGGGTGAATCACCCATGCTTTGATAAAGTGTCAGGAGAAATTCTAATAACAAGTCAAAACCACGGATACTCAGTTGATCAAGAGAGTTTTGATAGAATTTCACAGAACAATATATCTAAAAGAGAATTTTTCATTCAACACATCTCACTATTTGATTTATCAGTAGAAGGTATTTCATCAACAGATAACTCCGTTAAAAGTGTTCAATTTCACCCAGAATCAAACCCTGGGCCTAGTGATGCAAGTGTCTTCTTTAGAGAGATAGAAGATTTTTTAAATAATAAGAAAAATGATGCCATAGATATTAATTCTCTACACCCTATGATTGATGTTCACAATATTGAGAAAAAAGATATTCCCTATAAAAAAGTATTACTTATAGGTTCAGGTCCTATAAAAATTGGTCAAGCAAGTGAGTTTGATTATTCGGGAACACAGGCCTGTAAAGCACTTAAAGAAGAAGGGATAGATGTAGTTCTATTAAATTCAAATCCAGCAACAATAATGACAGATCCAGATATGGCCTACAGAACTTATATAGAGCCAATCACTAAAGACACAATAAAGAAAATAATTCAAAAAGAAAAAGTAGATGCAGTCTTATCCACCATGGGCGGTCAAACAGCACTTAATATCTGTATTGAGTTGGAAGAAGAAAGCTATCTTGGGAATAATGGTGTAGCTCTTCTAGGTGCAAATGTAGACACTATAAACAAAACAGAAGACAGGGCCCTTTTTGCAATTGAACTAGATAAACTAGGTTATCAAACAGGAAAGAGGTTCAGGGCACACTCAGCAGAGGAGGCCATAGACCTTGCAAGTAATAGTGTTGAATATCCGTTAATTATTAGAAGAGACTTTGCTCTTGGAGGTAAAGGAGCAGCATTAATTCACAATCCAGACGATTTAAATGAAGTCTTTACCAGTGACTTAAAGTTTCCAATCACTATGGAGAAGTCTCTCCTAGGATGGAAAGAAATTGAACTAGAGGTAATGGTAGATAAAGATAAGAATGGTGTAATAATCTGTTCAATTGAAAACGTGGACCCATGTGGGATACACACTGGGGATTCAATTACAGTAGCTCCGGCCCAAACGATAAGTGACCGCTGTTATCAACAACTAAGAACAATGTCTCTTACAATAGCAAAACACATGGGAGTTGTTGCAGGCGGGGCAAATGTTCAATTTGCTATAAACCCTGAAAATGAAGATGATATTGTTGTTATTGAAATGAATCCAAGAGTATCAAGATCTTCAGCACTTGCATCAAAAGCAACAGGCTACCCTATCGCTAAGATTTCGGCACTTCTAGCAATTGGATACACCTTAAGAGAGATCTTAAATGATATCACAAAGGCTTCCCCAGTGGCATTTGAGCCAAGTTTAGATTATGTAGCAGTAAAAATACCTATATTTCCATTTTCTAAATTTCCATCATCTTCACAAGAGCTCGGACCGCAGATGCGTTCAGTTGGTGAAGTGCTGGCGCTTGGTTCATCTTTCAATGAAGCATTCTTAAAAGCTCTTAGGTCACTAGAACTAGGGCTAGAGATTCCAACTCTATCTCAGTTAAAGACATCTCCTGTAACCATTTCAAGAGAGTATATAGAAAATAGACTTGGAAGTCCTCTTGAACTATCACTGTTAAGTGCCCTTGAAGGATTACGCCAAGAGATGACAATTGAAGAAGTTCAAGAAAAATCTAAAATAACAAAATGGTTTATTGATCAAGCTTCTCTAATCTATGTGGCCGAACAAAAGTTAAAGCTCGATAAAACTCTACTAGAAGATAGAGAGAGTCTACTTTCATATAAAAGACTTGGATTCTCAGATAAATACCTTGCCCTCCTTACAGATCAAGGTCAAAAAGATATCTTGCAGAAGAGGTTCCATGAAAATATATTCCCAGTCTACAAGGCAGTGGACACATGTTCTGGTGAGTTTAATGCTCAAACACCCTATTTTTATTCAACTTACTGGGAAGAGAATGAAGCTAAATCTTTAAGTGAGAATTCAAAATCAGTTGTCATCTTAGGCTCTGGACCAAATAGAATTGGTCAAGGAATTGAGTTTGATTACTCTTGTGTTAAATCTTGCCAACAACTTAAAGATGAAGGCATACAATCAATAATGATCAATTCAAATCCAGAGACAGTGAGTACAGACTATGACAGTTCAGACAGACTGTACCTCAGCCCACTCTATTCAGAAGACTTATTTGATATTCTATTAAATGAAGATCCATTTGGAGTGATTACCTCTTTTTCAGGACAAACAGGCATTAATATACGTTCTTATATTGAAGATAGTTTTAGAAATGAATTCAAGAATTTTAACTTCCTCGGATCAGACCTAAATACACTTAATCTAACAGAGGATAGAAAACTCTTTAGCCAAATAACTAAGAAGGTCGATCTTTCACATACAAAAGCAAAAGAGGTTCAAGGCTATAAGAATTTAATTAATGCACTTACAGAAATAGGTCTACCAGTGATTATAAGACCTAGTTATGTAATAGGTGGTGAGAGTATGTATATTTTCCACTCGCACGAAGATGTAGAAAATCTCCCTAAACCACTACTTGATCAACTTAAACAAAGCTCTACAATTTTCCAAGTTGAGACATACCTTGAAGAAGCGATTGAGTACGATGTTGACCTAATAAGAGACCATAAGGGAAATTGTGTCTTTACGGTATGTGAGCATATTGAGTATGCAGGAGTACACTCTGGAGACTCAGGAATGATCTCTCCACCAGTGAAACTGACAACAGAACTAACAAATCAAATGAGAACAATTTCAGAAAACTTAGCAAAAGAATTGAATATTATAGGTCCAATCAACTTCCAGTATGCAGTAAAAGATGAACTTATATACTGTATTGAGGCAAATCCTAGAGGGTCTAGAACTCTTCCTTTTTTAAGTAAAGCCGTTAACTTCTCTCTCCCTCAAATAGCAACAAGAGCAATGCTAGGTTTAGAAATCAGTCCTTGGAGCGACCAAAGTAACGATCACTACTGTGTTAAACAGTCCACTTTTCCTTTTGATAGATTTGTTCAAGACAATATTATTCTTGGTCCAAAGATGAGATCGACCGGTGAAACACTAGGAATAGACTCCAATAAGAATCACGCAATTCTAAAATCTTACCTTGGTAACTACCCTAATATCAATAGACCGGGAAAAATCCTGATGTCACTTGCAGATCATAGCAAGGCCGCAGTGCTACCATTTTTAAAGCAATTACAAGATAAGGGATACTCTTTCTGTGCTACGGCCGGAACATGTAGATTTATAAAAAATCAGGGAATACCTTGCGAACAAGTAGCAAAAATACAAGAAGAGAATAGTACTTCCCTAATAGATGTCCTAAGAGAAGATGAAATAGTAATGGTATTTAACACACCAACAGATAAGGGTTCGTCAAAATCCGACGGAGAGCATATAAGAAACTCTGCCATTACTTACGCGATCCCATGTTTTACAAGAGTAGAAAATATTGTTGCAGTAATCGAATCAATTACTGAAAGTGACCTAACAGAACTAGCTCCAATAAGCCTTCAGGAGATGCATCAATGAGTGGAATGGATAAAGTCTATGTAGCATTAGACAATATGACTAAAGAAGATATTTTTAACTTCTTAGATAAAACTAATAATGAACTCAAGTGCATAAAGATTGGACTTGAGCTATTTAATCGCTACGGTAGAGAATTAATACTTGAGATTTACGATAAGTATAAATTGAATATTTTTTTAGATTTAAAACTTCACGATATTCCAAACACTGTAAGTAAATCGATAAGGTCTCTTGAGAATCTGCCAATATCCTTTCTAACAATACACATAAGCGGAGGACAAAGTATGCTCGAAGCAAGTGTCTCTGCAAGAGATCAGTACCTCCCAAAGTGTAAGCTACTAGGAGTAAGTGTTTTAACTTCTTTAGATGAAAATGACATGGAAAATATCTGGGGAATTACTGATTCAAAATTCCTTTTTTCAAATCTTTTTCTTCTAGCAAATAAAAGTAAAATTGATGGCGTGGTATGCTCTGCAAATGAACTAGATATACTAAATGAACTAGACCTCAATCTCATATCAATGTGCCCAGGTATTAGGTTTGAAGATGAAATAAAGTCTGCTAATTTAGGTGATCAAAAAAGAGTACTTTCCCCAACTGAAGCCTTTATGGCCAAGGCAACGTATCTAGTTATCGGAAGATCGATCACTGAATCTACATCCCTTACTGAAAGAATATCTCAGTTAAAAAATATGTAAATACAGACACTTAGTTGAAATGACTAATCTTTTTACTCAAGTTAACCGATATCTATTTAGATATAGATAAGGATTAAATTGTGAGAAGATTAATATTTATACTTTTAGTTTTGAGTAGTTCATCAGTATACGCCGATCTGATAAATGAAGAGCTTATTGCGAAGAAAGGAATTAGCTGTTTAAAGGATCAGTATTCTATATTTGATACGAAGAATCTAAAAAATATAAGTGATACAGTAAACTGTGTAGAAGAAGTCAAAATTACAGATAATAATGAAATACAAAACCTAGACTGTCCTGAACAACCTATTTTCAATTCATTTCTTAACTCTCAAAGTAAATACCAAAGAAAAAGTACGTGCTTGAGAAAAGATAGAAATCAATCACCTGACATCTACGAAAACATAAACTGTGCTTGCGTAACCGAGTCATTAAAGAATGACTATGGAGAGGACTTTAGTAAGAAGAATAGTCAATTTAAAAAAGAGTTAAAAGAAAAGATTCAAAAAAATATTGGTGAAAGATTTAAGAAAAAGATTGAAACAATTAAAAATAATGAAATTTTACTTACTGAAAGTGGTGGAACTGTTAGGAGTTGTTTTGATAGAAGTTTTTTCAAAGAAAAGTTTTTACGTCTTGCAAATTTGAAGGGATGTTCAAGTAATACAGAAAAAGCAATAGAGAGGATCGAGAATATATTTGGTGATGCACTAGGAATAGATGTTAATAAAGATAGTATCGATGAAACATTAGACAACTTACTTAATGGAATAAAACAAGAGGCTTCCCTTGGAAATGCAATATCTACAGGTAAAAACTCTTGTTTTAGAGACTCAAAAGATATGGAAAGAAAATATATACGTATGAAGTATGATGATAAAGCAGTCAATCTAAAAGCTTCATTTGGATCATTCATCAAAGGGCGTGACTTAAACTCTCCTACAATAAGGCAAGAATTTAATCAATTCGTAAAAGATCAAGGTATGGATCTACACCCTTTAATTAAAACACTTACTAGAAATAATTTACCAGCATTC
Organism: Halobacteriovorax sp.; assembly: GCF_041587335.1. Classification (GTDB taxonomy): domain Bacteria; phylum Bdellovibrionota; class Bacteriovoracia; order Bacteriovoracales; family Bacteriovoracaceae; genus Halobacteriovorax. The sequence goes on along the minus strand of NZ_JBFGYP010000040.1, from coordinate 2,235 downwards.
TTAAAAGAAATAGATAATGACAGATCCGGAAAAGAATTAACTTTAAATAAACTTCTAACGGGTACTAATCAAAGAAGATGGATGAACTATCTTGCAATGTCTTCTAGAATCGACTGTGTATCTACAGCAGATGAAATAGTACAGACAATCTGTACTGATGCTGAGATTGCGTATGATGACCCAATAGTCATTGAAACATTTTTAGAAGAAGATGATACAGATTTTAAAAATAAAAATACCCTAGACCTTAAAAACTTATACTGCGAAAAGAAAGATCTACATTCCATTGATAAAAAAGGTCGCTTACTTGTATATAAGAATAAACTAGAATCAAATCTTAATCCTGAACACATAATGAACACTGAGTTTCAACATACTATTAAAGGTGTAATTAAAAGCTTTAACGACAGAGCTCCTCTCGAAGGTTTGAAGATATTAGAAGACAAGTTTTTAGCTAAAAATGATCATAACTTATATCAAAATAATAATGAGCAGATTGCAAGGCTTGAAGAAGCTAAAAGAATAATTAGCCTAAGCACTCTAAATTATTTCAGACAAAAGAAAAAACAAAATGAGAAGCCAAATAGAAAAGATATAAGAGAATTTAAAACCTTCTTTCAAGGTATGGATAATATAAAGAGTGTACTCCATGATAGACAAGATGAAGAGATACGAAAAGTCGCAAATGAAGTTTATGATATTCAAAGGCCAAATCAAAGTAAAAAAGAATTTGAAAAATCATTCGTAAAGAACTTCATAGACAGAAGGTATTCGAGAGAATTAACAAATAACCTAGATATATACCACCCTAATAAAAGCGAAAAGGACTCTGAACTAAAATGTCACTCTAACTTCGAGAGCACTTACTGCGCTATTCAGGATCAGTTTAAAGGTAAGGCCGATTCAAGCTGTATTGAGCATATTAGCTCAATGTCTACAATTGATGCAACAAACAAAGGAGCACCCAAAAACAGCTTTCAAAGTGCTTGCACCATTGGATCAGGTGAGAAAGATATATCTCTCAAGTCTATTATCCAATCAATAAATGAAAAAATTGAAACACTACCAAACATCTGTAAGGAAGTTGAAGAAAATGATTACAGAAGAGCATTTACTGAAGCAAATAACACTTCAAATATGGCCGGTATGTATTATGAAGCACAAACAGGAAAAACGGATGACCTATTTGAAGTAGCTTCATCAACGAGTAAATTCTTCGACGAAGATGAGATAATAGAGAAAGTAGTCCCTACACCTGAAGAAGCAAGTATTACAAATCAAAACATTAATACGTTTTCTAAAGTAGAACCAGTTGCCGAAGATAAAGACAGTAATAACTTCTTCTCTAAACTTAACTTCTTTAACAACTCTAGTCAGAAGAAAACATCAGAGCAATTAGAAGAAATGTCCAAAAAGGAGTTGGAAGAAGACATTAAGGGAAAGTCTACTGAAGACTTACAAGATTATATAGCAAAACTTGAGAGTATGATTAATGAGAAACAGAAGAAACTGAGTACAACTAAAGAAGAGTCTACTACGATTAACCCTGAGCTTGAAAAGTTACGAAAGGAACTTGAAGATCTTAAGAGTAAGACAGAAGTCGTAAAAGATGAGATTAGTAAAGTTGACGCTACTCCAAAAGTAGAAAATAAAACTAGTACTCCACAAAAGACAGTACAACCTACTCGCTCATTTCCAAATGTATCTCAAAAGCAATCTACGGATAGCGCTTTAAATAATGATAATGAAATTATAAATGAGCCTGATCAATTTACTAACAACAATACTAATCAACCTATGAATAACTCCATAAAGTCAGACGCTAGCCAAATCTCATTAAACCTAAATGAGCAATTTGAAGAGATCTTAAGTAAGCCAAGTGCCGATGGACAGATGGAAGTCATATTTAATGACCAAAAGTACATTATTGAAGTTAAGCAAGGCATTAACGGGGAAACAGTATGTGCATTTACAGATGAAAAATTAAATAATACTAAACCAGAAGAACTCGATGAAATCTGTAAACAATATATCGAATCTCTTTCAAAGGTCGAAGAGAATAAAAAAGAGGAAGTAAAAAAGGAAGTAAAAAAATTAGATCCAAAACCTAAAAAAGAGAGAAAGACTTTTAAGGTAGAGGATCTAAATAAGGTACTTAATAATTAAAGATCCCAATAACTCTCTTCAAGAGACTTCTCTTTTGTTGGAAGTCCTTGGTAGAGTCTTGGTGAGTTT
>NZ_JBFGYP010000039.1:0-23438 GCF_041587335.1 Halobacteriovorax sp. | reverse complement strand
TCTCAGGACCAGGAATTAAAAACTTCTCAAGAGCAGATTTAGAATCTATATAACCTGAGAGATAGCCAGCAACTTTATCGTTAATCAAATAAATGAAAAATGATTGAGGAGACAACGCGAGGTAATCACCACACCACTTGTTAAAAAAACTTTCTCTATGTTCATCATCTTTAAAGACTTTGACAGAGCTGCACTCAAAGAAGATCTCTTTTATCTCTTTTAAATACTTCTCTTGAATGTCTTTACTTAGTTTTGCATAAGAGACAATTTCCATTCACTTATCTTATCAGAAATTAATCTTTTTTAATTATATGACAATAAATTCCTAGCATTGAAATATGCTCACACTTTGTTGTAGGGATCAATTTTTCAAAAAGGTCATCTTTGACGATAGTATCTTTTAGAATAAGAATATCTTTCTGATTAAAGAAAAACTTTAAAAGACTTTCTTCTACTTTATCAATAGATTTAAATAATCTACAAACTTTAATAAATGTTTCTTCTAAAACAAGATCTTCAAAATTTATTTTTTGCATCTCTTCTTTATAATCTTTTAAATTAAAGTCTTTGAAAGATTTGAGCATTATAACTTTTTTCACAATTGTTAACTTAATTTTAAAACAGTCTCCAAGAAGTAATAGGTCTTCATCACTAATATTTTTTTGAATTGAATAATTAAGTAAGACATCTAGTAAACTATTACAGCGAGAAAATCCTTCTATTTTAAACTTATGAAACTCACTTGCCCACAATGGCAACTTTGTAGAAAACTTTCTTCTACAAAAATCCATCTCATTCGCTAGCCTTTCTAGGCCAATCTTCTTTCCTTCTTGAACAAAGTAGTGCAGAGATAATTTGTCTAAATTAAAATAAATAATATTATCTTTCAGTCTCCTAGAAAGACTAAGGTTATGTGCGACTTTAAATCTTAATGTTCTCAAAAACCTGACAGGATCTTTAAAAAAATCATCTGTAAGATAATCAAGTTCCTTAATCGAAATGGATTTAATTCCATTAAATGGATCTACAAAATCTAATGCGCCATTTGCACGACACACTATCCCCATAGCATTTAAAGAGAAATCTCTTCTAGCAAATGATTGTTCATGAGAATAGTTACTAGAGAACTCTACTTTAAAATCAGAGTGACCATAGTCATTTTTATTATTTTCATAGATTTCAATACGTGGGCTCGATATTTCTAACTCTATAGACGAAAGCTTTACTCTAAAAATATTGAATCTTAATTTTTCAACTTGAGTGTCTTCTCTATTTTCTATTTTTTTAAATAGGTCTCTAAGGGTCGATTCCCATTTTTCGTCATCAATTTTATTAATGGATCTAATCTCAAAATCTAAATCATTTGAGAGAATACCGTGTAGGAAAAAATCTCTGACTGCTCCACCAACAAGAGTGAGTTCAAAACCCCACTCATTAATAAGCTCTATAAACTCTGTTAACTCAGAAGGAAGTAGATCAGAAAAACCATTTAGGTCTATTGAATCAGGCATTTAGTTTAATGGACTTTCGCTGTTTGTAAGCATTGCCAGAGTAGATTGAACTCTTAATAGTTCTTCACTACCTTTATGATGGACAATATAGAATTTTCCGTTAGACACTTCAAACTTTTCACCTAAAGTATTAACTTTATCTTTGAAGTATGACCTGCTCAGTACATGTTTAGGAACAACGGCCATTCCCATACCTTGTTGAACAGCTTGAAGCATATTTCCATGTGAATTAATTGTATAACGTACGTTTAGCTTCTTTGGAAATTTACCAAAAATATCTTTACACCATTTTTGGAGTAAATGATCTTCTTGTTCAAAGAGAATTGTTGGCAGAGTTGAGATATCTTCAAAAGTTATATTCTCAGGGTCAATATCAAAATCCGTATCTTTTGGGTAAACAACAGTAGATACTTCTTCACTTAGAAGAGTCTTCTCACCTACTGATGGTAGTGATTCTTCTGGAAGAATTAGAAAGTCTAATTGATAACTCTCAAAAGCTCTCACTAGGTCTTCTTGAAAACCTAAAGTTATTTGAACAGTAAGATCTTCCCATTTTTTAGCATACTCTAGCATTTCATGAGCAAGCCATGATTTTCCAACACCAGTGAGAGTACCAATTCGAACTTTTCCAGACATACTCTCTTTATCATTTTGAATTTCCTCTAAAGTTTCACCAAGGTTTCCAAGAAAGTTTGAAGCGAGTGAAAATAGCTTCTCTCCCTCAGGAGTAAGAACAACTTTCTTACCAGATCTCTTGAATAATTTAACTTCAATTTTATTTTCTAAATTCTTTATACTCTGAGATATTGCAGACTGAGTAACACTTAAGTCTTCTGCAGCTTTAGAAAAGCTCTTGGCCCTAGCAACGGCAACTAACGTTTGTAACTGAGAAGTTTCAATCATATATATTCCTTAAGAAAAAAGAGTAAGCATTAGGTATAACTTATATTGATAATTAGTTCAAGAAAAATCATCGAGGGGGAGTAAAAAGTACGGCCCAAGAGATGGGCCAGAAGTATTTTACAACTTACCCTCTTCTTGTAGCTTCTGCAAAGCTTTAAGACGAGTGATCTTATACACTACTTCACCGTGACCAGTACTATAGTTACTAGCTGTACATGTATCTCCGTAGCTAAAGTCTTTGTCTCCTTGAACCAAAATACCTTCTACAAGTCCAGTTTTTTGATTTAAGACAGGAGATCCTGAGTTTCCACCGTAGGCATCTAAGTTCGTTCTAAACGTCTTTCCAAATGAACCTTTAACAGTTGCATTATCTGCAATCTTCATAGGTAGACCCAATGGATGTCCAATTAGCAGAACATCAGTTCCATTCTTTATTCGTCCACGAGTTCTAAACTTTAGAGGTTCTCTACCTTCTACTTTTCTATCTAGTTGTACGATTGCATAATCTGTAGTTCCAATTAATGGTAGAGTAATCTCCCCTCTCGCCACTACACCTTTGCAACCATAGATCGTATCGTTCTTTAGTAATGACTTTTCAACAGTGTAGTCAAATACCCACTTATTATACTGACAATGGTCGCTTGTTTTCATGCAGTGACCTGCAGTTACAAGTAGGTCTTTTCCAACTAGAAAACCTGAACAGCTCATAAGGGATGGTTGATCACTAAACTTCTCTCCAGGGCACGCATTAATTCTGTCTCCTAAAGAGGTCATATTAAATGTTTGGTATCCCTTAATTGGTGATTCATGTAGGTGGAACTCGCTCACTCTACCTGCAACAGACTTTGCTAATTTTTGAATGTTTTTATTGGGGTAACTAATAACTTCATGTCTATCATCAGTACCATAGATTGCCTTTGGACCTACTGCTCCAGCAGTATTAGAAAGTAAAAGTGTTATGTAGAGTACACTAGCAATCTTCATCATTTCAAACCTCATTTATCGTATGTTCCAGGCGGCATCATACAATAAAAAGAGGTTCTACTGTTTAAAGAAGTAAATTTTACTGTGGTCTTAACTAACCTAAATTACTCACTCTAAGTTATACTTAGTCCCAAAAAATAAGAAGGTTCCACTCTCGCTACTTGTTATTCCTCGTCCTGACTCATCTTTAAAGCTAGCGTTTATAAACCCTTTATTTCGGCTGTCTAACTTAACAAGTCTAACCTTTATAAACTCAGAATCACTCTTGAGCTCTCTATCAGAGAAATCAATTTCAATACTTTCGTCTCTTAGTTCGTAGATCGAGTTTCTGCAACTAAATCCAATCTGTCCAGAGAGAGGATTTTTATGGGCAATAGTCTTCATACAAACTCTAACTTTTTCTTTAAATTTGATAGTGACTTTCTCTGGACTATCTTTAGTTCTTTGAATGGTGAAGGTATTGTCTTTAGTTCCTTTTGAAAATAGGACCCTCTCTAGACTTACTTCTTCAGCATCTAAGGCAAGGGCCTCTAGGTATTCCACTTCAGTTATACATTGCTGACAATCATAGTTAACACTGTTGGGACCAGAGCGAGCAATATTTAGACTATCAACTTTCTGTACAGTATCTTTCATTTCTTCAAAAGATTTTTCAGAACTTCCTGCATAAGTAAAATTACCTATGATTAAGAATACAGTAATTATTTTCAACTTCACTATTAATCTCCTAGAGTTTACTTAATTCTTCTATAAATTTTTTAAACTTTTCTTTTGTCATAACTATAGTTTTTCCTGCTTGATCAGCAATTACGACTGTACTCGCTCCTCCAACAGCAATACCGGATGGATAGACACCGCCAACAACGACAGGAGTTAGAACAAGCCAACCAAACTCTGTGACTCCAAATGTTCTCCACTGTTCTCTTGAAAAACCAACACTAGAATTATCTAATCCCCCTTCAAGGGCCTTAATAGTACTTTGCTTAGGTGGTCCGTACTTCGTGGTTAAATCTTTTGCCAACTGCTTTATCGTTATTTTATTAAATGTATTTGAGATACCTTTTGGCATGCTTAATATACCGGCCTCATCTAGAGCAATACGAGCGTCATGAGTACAGGCCTTGGAGAAGCCTCCCTTTTTAGCAACATTGTGGACTGTCTCTAACTGCTGAGGTGAAATATCTATTACGTAGTGAGAGCCTGGCACATATTCATCAAAGCTATCAAAAGTATCAGCTTTTTTATTACTAGCGAATGTTCTTCTATTAACTCTTCTAGGAAGTAACCAGGAAGGTCCATCAAAGGAAAAAGCTTTCATAACAGCTTCACCATTTTCTTCAACTTCTTTAAAATACCTTAGTGTAATATGTCCTCTATCAGCATTAAACTCAACTACTACAGACTTACCTCGAGCAGAAGAAGGAATCATCTCCGATAAACGGTAGGTTGAATTATTCTTTATAAATGTCTCTAATTCAGTACACAAACTCTTGTTTGATCTTAACACGCTCACGCTAAAACATTTCTTATGCATCCCAATGATGATCTCAGAGTTCTCTTTTGAAAATTCTGTACAAGCTTTTGATCCCATATTGTTGATACAACTTTTAAATGTACTACTACCTAAAACCTTTCCCTCCTGCTTTGTAGTTCTAAAACTAGGATTAGGAGTTAGTGGATCATCTATAATTCGAGCAAACTTACTACTCACAACAGGAAGAAATGGAAGAACGTCCAAAGAGTTTAAAAGTGCTGCAGTCACACAAGAATTTACATCTCTCTTTTTAACATAGTGGATATTATCATTTACTTTAGAGGGGCATGAAAATGATGAAGGAGCATGCTCGATATTATCGAGAGTATTTAAGTATTCATTACAAGAAGTTATTGATTCATCAATACTTTTATAAAGAAATAATGAGTCAGCTCCAAGGGCAGCCGCTCTAGAAGTAAGAGCAATACGTCCTAGCTGTCCGGCCCTAACCGCAAGGGATGCACCACCAGTAAAAATTGTTAATCCAATATTTAAACTGGTATCAGCTGCAAAAGAATTGAAATCATTCTTAAGGTTTCGACTTCGATCTAAGCACTCAGGAACTTGATAAAGCTCCATACTAGCAAGGCTCTTTATTCGGTTACTTGAAGGGACATGCCTCGAGAAAGGTGTTGATTGATAGGGAATTTTTCTAAAGTCTTTATCAAAATCATCACAATTTCCTTTGTCACCGTAGATGATACAATTGCTCATTTTTAAGTTTGAATTGAGACTTTCAGTAATTCTTCTTTTATTACTAATCAGTTGGTCTTTAACAACTCTTTTAAATTTTTTCGGTGCTGGATTTTCTAAAGTTCCATCTACTATATTATCTATATACTTAGAAATCTTATCCCCTTGAAGTAATGGGTACTCAGCTTTTATGAATGAAATCCCAGCTTTTAATGTGTCTATTTTATTTTTTCTAGTTTTAGATCCCGACCTTCCAAAGAATCTGGCCCTGACTTCTTTTATCTTTTTCGATATTGCTATAATTGGTCCAATAGCATCTTCAAAGAGATCATTTGATAACTTGCTCAGTCCTTTCTTAGGTGAACAGTCATCCTCTTTAATTTTTTCACAGAGGTGTGCATTCTCTGGAAGAATATACTTCTCACACGGTAGTCCGTTTAATAAGTCATTACCCAAAGTAGAGTTTATTTCTAAAATTTCTTTCGAGAGATCTTTTGTATTATCTCCAATTTTATTTAAATAATTGTAGCTCATCGATATAGCTACTTTCTTTTGATTTTCAATTTGAGTTGAGGACTTGTGTTTTGTATCAAAACATTTATTAAACATTTTAGAGAAGTAATCTCTCTTTAATCCTAAATCTATATCTTTAGAAGTTGAGAGTGAATCTTCTAACTCATTAGTGGTTATGTGCTCTATGCTTGGTAATGTTTTTTTACAACTCTCCCAAGGCGAATCACTTAGCAACCAAAAGAAAAGTCCAACTTTACTATCGTGCTCAAACTGCTTTGCCATATGAGGACATAGCACTTCCTCTTCAATCTCTTGGCCACACTTAACCCTAAATGGATCGTTAATATTTGAGAGAGAACTCTCGACTAGGCCGATGATATTTCCCTGCTCAAGACTCCAACTTGGAGAGCTAAATGTAAGTATGAATACTAAAAAGGTATAAATTCTTCTCATAGTTCATGAGTGTATCGGTCAAGTATAGCTTTTACTTAAGTTTATAGTGAAATTCTAGTGACTTAGAAGCCTATATGTAGGAGTCACACTCTCACCTAAGCAGTCTGCTCCTTGAGAGTACATTGAACACTTATTAGTAATGAAACATCCTCTTGAGAGGTCTTTCTCATAGTCTAGGGCACCTTTTACTAAGATTCCAATAACTTCATGAGTTGATTTTAAAATAACTGGTGAGCCTGAATTTCCAGCAAATGTATCTAAGTCTGTCTTAAAGAGATCTTTCTTTCGAGACTTTACACTTCCGTTCATTGCAAACTTTAAAGGCAGGTTTGATGGGTGTCCTATCGCAAAAACTTTATCTCCCACTCTCTCTCTACGACTAGAGATCCTAAAAGGAGTGACTCCACTAACAACTCTATCTAATTTAATAAGAGCAAAATCTCTAGGAGACATTCCCCTTTTAATAACCCGCTCACACTTATAAGCATCTTTTTTAGAAATTCTTCCAGAGCGTATCTTAGAGAGACCTAAACCAAAGCTCCAAATATTTTTCTTACAACTCTTAGGACCAGTCACGCAATGACCAGCAGTCAAAAGAGTATCAGGTCCAACTAAGAACCCTGAACATACAGGAAGTAATTCTTCTGCATAGAATTTCTCATCCGAGCAAACGTAACCATTTCTAAATTGGTTTCCCATCATCAACTCACCTAGTATTTTTGATGAGAATTCATAGTAGCGGCCTTTATCATTTAATTTAGATAATTGAATCATTCCAGCTGTTGCATCACCTAGTTTGCGATACTGCGGAGAAACTTCTGAGTAACTCACCCTATCATCACTTCCATAAATGGCCTTCTCTAGAGCAGAGATAGAAGTAATCTGAGAAGTAAGTAAGACGATAAGAAGTATTTTCATAGAATCTTTCTAGCACTTAGAATAAGTGCCAGGAACTTTCTTGAAAATTTAACAGGATAAAAAAAGGCCTATCACTAGGATAGGCCTTCAATATATTTTGATTTTGCTTTAAAGACTAATCGTCGTTTGCAAGCTTCTCAGCTCTTGCTTTCATAACATCTGATTGGATGCTTGAAGGACAGTCATGGTATCTTGAGAATTCCATTGTGTAAGTTGCTTTACCAGCAGACATTGATCTTAGGTCATTTGAATAACCAAACATCTCAGAAAGAGGTACTTCAGCGTTAACAATAATTTCTCCACCTGGATCTGTCTCAGAACCTTGGATCATCCCTCTTCTAGAAGAAAGGTCACCAATTACACCACCTTGATACTCATCAGGAGTTGTAACTTCAACTTTCATGATTGGCTCCATAAGAACTGGCTGAGCAGCATTAATTGCTTTTCTCATCGCCTGTCTTGCAGCAATTCTGAAGGCCATATCAGATGAATCAACATCGTGATACTTACCGTCTTGTAAGAAGATTTCACAGTCAATAACTGGGAATGCAGCAAGAGGACCCTTATCCATAACGTCTTGGAAACCTTTTTCACAGGCACCGATGAATTCGTTAGGAATCGAACCACCTTTAATTTCGTTGTTGAACTTGAATACTTGGTCGTCTTTCTCTTTTCTATCAGCAGCAAGTGGCTTAAGTACACCAACAACTTGACCGAATTGACCAGAACCACCTGTTTGCTTCTTGTGAGTATACTCAAAAGGAGTTTCAGTTCTAATTGTTTCTCTATAGTTAACCTGAGGAGCACCAACAGTAACTTCTGCACCGAACTCACGCTTAAGTCTTTCTACGTAAATTTCAAGGTGTAGCTCACCCATACCAGCAATTCTTGTTTCACCTGATTCTTCATCTGTGAATACGTGGAAAGTTGGATCTTCTTTAAGGAATTTTGCAAGACCTTTAGACATCTTAGCTTGCTCGTTCTTATCTTTACAAGAAATTGAAAGCTCGATAACTGGGATTGGAACGTGGATACCTTCAAGAGAAAGACCAATTGAACCTGAATCACCAACAAAAGTATCACCTGATGCACAGTCGATACCAACGATTGCGATAATATCACCAGCGTGAGCTGAGTCGATATTTTCTCTATCGTTTGAGTTCATTCTAACCATTCTACCAACTCTAACTTTCTTACCAGTTCTTGAGTTGAATACAGTTTCACCCTTATTAAGAGTTCCTCTGTAGATTCTTGTATAAGTTAACTGACCGAATTGCTCATCAGTAATTTTGAATGCCATCGCAAGTAGTTCTTCAGCTGGATCTGGAGAAATTGCAACAACTTCATCCTTCTCAGTTTTAGCTGTAGGAGGAACACAAGTAAGTGGTGAAGGAAGGTATCTTGTAACTGCTTCAAGAAGAACCTGAACACCTTTATTTTTGAATGCAGAACCCATGTAAACAGGAGTTAATTGAAGAGATTGAACACCAGTCTTAATACACTTATGTAGTTCTTCTTCAGTTGGCTCGTTACCTTCTAGGTAGTTTTCCATGATTTCATCATCATACTCAGCAACTTTATCAATCATTTCAGAACGTAGTTCTTCAACTTTATCAACTAGATCAGCAGGACATTCTTCTTGTCTGATAATCTCACCGTTGTCACCATCAAAGTAGTAAGCAATTTTAGTAATTAAATCTACAACACCATTGAAACCTTCTTCAGCTCCAATAGGACATTGCATAAGTACAGCGTTGTGGTTTAGTTTTTCAACTAAAGCATCTCTACCATTGAAAGCACTTGCTCCCATTCTGTCCATCTTGTTTAAGAAAGCAAGTCTTGGAACATTGTAACGCTTCATTTGCCTATCAACAGTAATTGACTGTGACTGAACACCAGAAACAGAACAAAGAACTAAGATAGCACCATCAAGAACTCTTAGAGATCTTTCAACTTCTACAGTGAAGTCAACGTGACCCGGAGTATCGATAATATTAACTTTAGTATCCTTATCAATTCCATCAGCAAAAGTTGTACCTTTTCCAGAAATACCTTTCCAGAATACAGTCGTTGCTGCTGAAGTAATTGTAATACCTTTTTCTTTCTCTAGTTCCATGTGGTCCATTGTTGCACCAGCACCACCACCACGAACATCTTCGATCTTGTGGATCATGTCACAGTAAAAAAGAATACGTTCAGTAAGTGTTGTCTTACCAGAGTCAATGTGTGCCGAAATACCAATATTTCTAGTTTTCGCCATCAATTTGTTGTTGATCATGTCTGCTCCAATTGAGGTTATATTTTGACAAATTTATAATAATAAAATGTATATTTTAATGTGGCATCTTAAAGAAATTAAGGGCATGAGTCAATCGGCAAGTTGAAGCAAATCCAGAAATTTATTGCACTTTCTCTCCATCCTCATTGACAATACGTTACATAATCCTTAATTAAGGCAACACACTAATATTTAAATTCTAAAGACGGACGTAATTTTTTTATGAAAGGCGACTTAAGCAAAGAAGACCTATACGAATCGGTAAAAACCCTAGTTGAGTGTGAAATTCCTCACATTCATCTAGATCAACACAAATTATTCACTCTTTTCAGTATAGCTTTTCAGTATATTCTCTTCCAATCTACAAAGAATCCAGGAGCTTACATCTTTAGAATAGAAGACAGTCAACTTGCTGATAAATTGGCCAAGAAATCAAAAGATCCATCTACAAGAAAATTCCTACAGTCCTTACTTGTTCCAAGAAAGCTAAAATACGGTAAATCTATGTTCTTTTTGGACTTCTTTCATATTGGGTCATGGAACCTAACTAAAGATATCAAACCAGAGAAGCTAAAAGGTGCCATTATTGTCAAGAACACTTCATCTAAGCCTATGGAATTTATTGACCTAGAGGATGGAGAAGAAGATATCATGGCAAGTCTTCCAAAGAACTACTTCCTTACAACTCTACAAGAAAATATGCCAAAAACGATTACAATTGCTTTTGAAGAAGAGTTTGATGGAGTTGAGACAGTATCTTTCCCATTTATTAAAAAAGATAAACCCCAGTCTATTTCTGGTGTTACAATTGGTAAAGATATCGATTGGGACCACCTAGACGATTAAAGTAAATATAATAAATAAGGCCTTATAGCAGATGAAAATAGTCTTAATCCTTACATTCATTTGCTTTTCTATTAAAACACTCTCCAAAGAGCCTATAGTTTATCAATTTGTAGGCTCAAGTTTTCCTAATATCCTTACTTATGACAAAGATGGCGCTCTAACAGGTAGCGCTGTAAAAATCATTGAAAGAGCTTCTAAGAAGTTAAACTTCAAATACGAAATCACTCTCTACCCATGGGTTCGAGCAACTGAAATGGTAAAACAGGGAAAGGCAGATATTCTAATTGGTCCGTATAAGACAGTTGAACGTGAAAAATTTATGAACTTCACTGATGACCACTTCTATGAGGACCAGATCATTCTTGTGACCTTAAGAGATAAGAAAGTTAAATGGAGCGGAGACCTAAGCTCTCTTGTAAACTTAAAAGTCGGAGTAGTTAGAGGCTGGGCCCTAGGCAAAATATATGAAAAGTATAAATCGAAACTCCAAGTCACCTATGCTGAATCCACAGATAAACTGCTTCAGATGTTACAGCTCGAAAGACTAGATATCATCATCATCCACAAGAGAAGCTACACCGAAGACATTAAAACAGACTTTATAGATATCACTAAGTTTAAAATTCTATCTCCAGAACTCTCCAGCCAAAAAGGCTACTTTGCCTTTTCAAAGAGAAAAGAATTAAGTCGCTTTATGAAGGCCTTCAACAACTTCATAGGTTCCCCATCCCCTAAAAAGTAACCTAAAGATTATATTAATTTTTCATTATGACCATTATTAGTGCCATAACTACTACTTAACACATCTAAATATCAATGGGTTGCCTCCATTTTTAATCTTTTCATAAATAAAGATTATCCTATGAAGACCGATAAACTTAATAGTCTATATGGTTAATAAGGAAATACCCCATGAAGAAAATTGTCATTCTAACAATCTTTTTGCTTACTACCGCCTGCTCTAAAAAAGGTAGTGGTACACCAGCAAAACTTTTATTGCTCTCGTCTGCAGTTACATCATCACTTGTAACATCTGGTGGTGCCATTATTACAGGTAAGAGCTCGGCAGGAGACTCTTTCCAAATGGGACTTCAAGTTGGAAGTGAAGCCGCAGACATTGAACTTTCTCAAGGAGATTGGAATTTCTCGGCAATAACATGGGAAAATGAAAATGGTAACGGTCCTCTGACAGGAACTAACAGATGTGCTCTCGCGAGTGCAAGTGTAAGCGGTGAAGAAGTTGTAATTAACCTAAATCTTAGTACATCAACTTGTTCTAGCCCATTATTCTCTAGACCAGCAAATTTAAATGGTAATCAATTTCATAATCTTAAACTGATGGCATGCTCTAATTTTGACGGTATCTCAGATGAGTATAGTTCATGCTCTACTACACCTTTTAAACAAGGAAATAATTTAAGCTACAGAATTATATTCAAAGGTAGAAAGCTACCAGAGAACATTAACCTTCCAAGCTTATCCTCAGGATGCATTAGCTCTACTGACCTTAGAGTTTCAGATTATTCAACAAACTATAAACTACCGCTTAACGATAATAATAACTTCCCATTTGCAATACTTGCTTATGAGAGTTTGAATTGTAATAGTGATGAGTTTGAAGCAGCTTACGTATTTCAAAACAACTCTGCAGCGAACTCTGATTCAATAATTCATGCAACAGCAGGCTCAGGGACAACTTCTTTTTTCTTTGCTGATAACTACTTAGGTAGTGCTGAAAATACTTTTGAAAATAGCGGTATGCTACTCCCTTTTCAAAACTTCAATAATCGCTATGACGACCCTACAAGCTCTGATAGCTCGGGTGGAGCTTACCAAAATACAAGAAGCAGCTTTCTTGGCATAGTTGGATCAACTGACCTTAGGCCCTATTGGAATTTAGGTTCTAAAGGGAAGACTATGGATATAAGTGATAACTCGACTGCGTTTTTATCAATCGAAACAGTGAACAACACTGATCAATATAACGGAATGAATTTTAACTTCAGTTACAGTGGAACTGAGTGTGCAATAACAACTTCATACACTGCTGCATCTAGAAATTTAACAGTTAACTATTGCGATCAAATTGACTCAGTACCTACATTCACAAATACAGATGATATTGTAAATGCAATCAACAATGAACTTGCAGCGAGTGGATTAGGGTCAGAATTAATAGCAGTAGGTTTAACGGCACCTTTTGCTATAGGCGTACCAATTAGTTCTTCAGCAAATATAGATCATGGAAGAGCGGTTGAGGAAGTAGATAGAAGAGACACTGGAACTTATGGTGAAATAGCTCAGGCCTATCATACTTACCTAGGTGCACTAATATTTAAGGCCGGATACGCTACATGTTCAGAAATCCCAACATCAGGAAACTATACTCATAATTTAGACCAAGGTGACACTGTAGAGCTAAGATTCTCAACCGGAAAAGTTCCTATGCCCGAATGGATGATATCAAGTGGAACTTACCCATATAAAAATGTCTTTGAAAAAAGAGTAGCACTATATCAAGAGGGCTCTATAACTGAGTTTTATGAATTTAACTGCTCTGGAAACACTCTAGCTGGATTCTATAGAGCGAAGCATGACGACGATAATGGAGAGCATGAGCACTCAATTGAAGCCTACTACGACGCTCAGACAGCTGATGACTTAAAGTTTGAATATATAGTGCATGATAAAAATAATGAAGCTTCAAATCTAAGTGAAAGAAAAGAATGGATCTATTTTCAAAACAATAATTCATCAAATACTTTTGAGCTTTGGACAGTCAGAAACTATAACGACATAGTAAACTCTAATAATCAGGGAGACATCTACGCAGCACAAGTGACAGGTACAAATATTTATACTTCTGCTAGAAACTTTACTCAGTCTGAACTTTTATCAATACCAATTGATTTTGTCGCAGATACTCCGACAAAGAATAAATACAACTATGATGGCTCTTTTGTAGCAGCAACTGGGTATGACACTGCTCCACCTTTCGCTCCTTCAACACTAGGGATGAACACTTTAAGTTTTTCTAAATTGATAGATACAGTTCCGGCCAATATGGCGCCAATGAGTCTTCAAGACCCAAGATTACTATCTGGTTTTGGACCAAATGTAACCTATCAAGCCTACACTAGAACAATGGACTTCTTTGATGACTGGAACTCAAGAAATGCTGGAGCTCAGGGCTGTTTAGTTGATGAGGCAGAGTTACATGACTTCTTACAAGGTGATGCGACTTCCCTTTATCCAAACTCTATAGGCTATGTATATGCCCACAACCAGACTTCTGCCTACAATATGCCGTATAACTTTACGAGTTCAACATCTTGTATAGGTATAGACTGGGATACAAACTTTAGTGCTATTTCAATTCAAGCTGACACAATTGAAAATATAGATGGGACACCGGCAACATCACAGATAGCTTTAGAGGAAGGAACAAAGTTTAACTTCTCTATTCCTGAATCGGTCCAATTATCACAGCCCTTTAATGATGTCTTAGTAACAACGAATGAGTCGATAGGTGGTGGTCAAAATAAAGGAAGCTTGAGATTAATTGGTAATCAACAACATGCTCCTTTAATTCTTGACCCTCTTCCTTCTATTCAATCAGGAGACACGGGTACTATTACGGGCACTGTATCTGGAGTTTACCCTGGAGCACAAATTAATGTAACCTCAACTGGAGTAGCTCCTCCAACTTGTAACTTCTCTTCAAGTGACTATACATTTTTTAACTGTACTCTGACTGGAACGCAGGCCACAAATGATATTTTAACATTTTCAATTGATAACCCTAATTTAGGGAGAACTATATCAGAAACTGTGACAGTCGTTGCACCATAGACGATTAGAAGATATGGCCACCAGAACTGGTGGCCTATTTATAGAAGTTATTGATTAACAGCTGAGGCTAAATCTACAAGACCACCAGAAGCAACTTTTGTAGAAAAGCTTCTACTCTTACTTACTGTATCCATAATAATATTTTTTAGCTGTAAGGCCGATAAATTAGGATTTCTTGAAAGGATCTCTGCCGCAACTCCTGCAGTATTTGGAGATGCCATAGAAGTGCCAGACATTGATGAGTATCTATTACCAGGAACTGTTGAATATATTGATGACCCAGGTGCAATTACATCAACATTTTTAGTTCCATAATTTGAAAAGTATGACATTCCCCACTTTGAGTTTGAAGCAACAACGAGTAAATTCTCTGACTCAAATGATGCTGGGTATGTTAAACGCTTATCAATATTTTGAGAGCTATTTCCAGAGGCCGCAACAACAAGTACACCATACTCAGTGCCAATAAAGTCTATTACTTCTTTTACTAGATCTCCACCTTCATTATGTGACTTTCCAAATGAACAATTAATTACTCTTGCTCCATTTTTAGCTGCATAGATAAATGCTTCGGCAACATCGACATCTGTTTCATCTGATACATTTGGAACTGTTCTAATTCCCATAATTTCTACATTAGAGGCTACTCCAGCAATACCTAATCCATTATTTTGTTTTGCTGCAATAGTTCCTGAAACATGTGTACCATGGCTATGTCCATCCATAATGTCCATAGTCGCCTTTCCTTCAGAGTCTCTTACAAGAGTATTTATTCCATGAATATCATCGATATAACCATTTCCATCATCATCAATGCCATTGCCTGCAATCTCACCAGGGTTTGTCCACATTACATCTTTTAAATCTTCATGATTATAGTCAACTCCTGTATCAACTACAGCAACTATAATTTTCTCTGACTGTGAATTGTCATAATTTTCATAGGCAGCAAAGACATTCATTCCCTTATTTTTGGAAGGCTTAAACCCCCAAAGCTTACTTACTTTAGGATCATTAAAAGGACCAGACCCCTTGTTGAAGCCTGCAGCTACTTTATGTGGATTTACAGATTGAGGAAGCTCTTCCCTATTTGCATAGAAATCCTTATTTACAGAAGTAATTGACTCTAGTCCCCTAAGCTCACGCTCTAGTTCTAGAACATTAGTAGTTCTTAAAATATATGTACTCTTAAAAAGATGCATTGATGATTTGATCAAATGACTTGATGGAAGCTGACTTCCTTCTTTTATTTTAACAATTAATCTTCCTTGATGAAACTTTGGAGAAGAGGCCATTACACTTGCACCAATAAATAGTGAAGTAACTACTGAAGTTATCTTTATCAAAACAATTCCTTTGTTTATGTTTACTTAATAATTCTATGAATATAATTGAGAAATTGCATCACATAATTTCTGACATTTAAAAGCCGACAAAAGAATTCAAGAAATAAAAGACTCTTGTAAATAAATTCTCCCTAGAATAAACTAGATGCTCAACAATTATAAAGTGGTTCACATTGAAGATATTAAAAATTCTTTTCAAGTCGATTTCGGATAATGCTATTCATTGTATAGCTCTCATATCAATTCTTTTAAGCTCTATAGTTATGGCAAGCCCCCCTAAACAAGTTATAAGAATTGGAACAACAACTTCTCTAAATCCTTATCTCTACAAAGAGACATTCTCAGGAGTAGAAATTGATCTCATAAAAGAAGCATTTATAGATCAAGGCTATAAGAAGTTCAGCCATATTGATATTAACTTTAAGAGATCATTCAGTCTTCTAATTGACAATGACATTGATGCGATTAGTTCAAACAAGATCAATAACTACTATACAGATAGTGAAAAAATATTCTCTTCTAAAGTTGTCATGAGTTACATTGACTGTGCAATTACTCTTCGAAAAAGAAATCTTAAAGTGAGTAGTTTTAAAGACTTTGCAGGTAAAAGAGTTTGGGCATTTAAGACGGCGAAGGAGTCACTAGGGAAAGAGTATGCTAATGCTACTGAACTTGCCTCTGAATACAATCAAAATATAAATCAACTTCTTCAACCCAAAGCACTTCATCTAGAGAGGACAGATATTGCTATTTCAGATATCAATATTTTCATGGCACAGGCACTCAAGGACAATATTTCAAAAGATAACTATAGAGCCTTCAATCTTTTAAAACCAACACCAAGGGTCTTAAGGTTTAACAATAAAGACCTAAGAGACACATTTAATAAAGGGTTGAATAATATTAGAAAAAATGGAAAATATAAAAATATTCTAAAAAAGTATAAGGGTGTCTATACTGAAAAATGCGGATAATATCAGCAAGAGAACATACTACTTACTTTAAATCGCAATATATAGCTCACCCAAGTTTTCTTTTACAACATCAATAACTTCCCCATGAGAGTTCTTAACAGGAGTTGACCTATACCAAGTGGCCTTCCTCTCATTATTTTGAGTCATCTCTTCTGTTTGTCTCTCTTCCCATGCTCCTGCAGCAGATTTCCAATAATGAGAGCCAAGTTCAATAGTTCTGTAACTTCCATCAGCATCTACTTTTTGAAAATAGGGAGAATTTTGACCTGTCGCTACAACAGTCTGACAACCTGACATTTTTGTAAAAGAGTCTGCAAAGTAAGTAGAAACATTACAAGCATAGAATTGAGCGATACAAGTTCCGCAAAATTTTACAGTCCCTTTCTTTAATTCCTTATCTAAGTGATCTCTAAAAGTACGTGAGCCATTCTTTGCTATCTTCTCTGGACCATGAGCGTAGTCAACATAGATACCATTAAAACCAGACTTCCCAGAAAGTCCATGCCCCTCACCAGTTCGACCTTCACTTCTCCAGCCATGTGAAGTTGAAACAATCTTAGGAATGCAACCGTGTTTTTTAGTATAACCTTTAAGCGCCTTAATAAACTTTTTTCCGTTCTTCCACGAATAGAGTGAACTGTAGTTTTTCTTACTTAGAATAAGATCAAAAGCAGGCTCATTCTCGTTGGACTTTTTCACTAGTCCAAGTCCCTTATTATTTCCCTTAAATATCGTTATGCCATTTTTCTCGTAGGACTCAATTCCCATCTTAGAGATAAACCTTTCTCTATACTCAGTCCCCTCGGATAACTCTCCTACCTTTAAAGGTAGCCCCTCACCGTGACCATTAGAAAAAACCTTTGTCATATACTTTGCCATGAAAGAATCTATAACACTGGCCTGTACAGGAATTGTAAGAATCGATGTAGTAAGAATGATTGTTCTTAATTGAGCTAGGTTCATAAATCCTCCAAGGATTAACTTGGAGGTTTATATACCGGGGAAACGCTACGCGCAATCCAATTGTAAATAATATTAGATTACGACACTTTTGTCTTTATACCTTAATCACTGTTTACACAGCTAATTAACTTATTAAGATTTGAACCTGTAGAGTTCATCAAAGGCCCAAAGTGGTTATAAGCATAACCAGAATAAATCCATGGAGATACACACCTATCCGCCTTAGACACACTACTGTTACTTGGATGTACAGCAGTACTCTTTGAAGAGTTTAGCTGTATAGAGAAAGTTTGAACAACTTTATTAACTCCACAGAAAGCATTCATTGTTTGATAAGCTGACCCAAAGACTTCGATAAGCTTACTTTTAGAAGATTTAGTATCTACTGCACAACTTGGATAACGATTATTCCAAGACCTTAAACATGGATTTATATTTCCACCACCATTTGGTGTAAATTGAAATAGTCCAATATTTAATTTCGAAGCTTCATCTTGATAAGGGTCTTCGTAAAACTTAACTCCAGCTGGCTTTCTGTAGTTATTATTTTCATATTTTGCTGCAACTCTTTTACTACTTGATGTATCAGCTGTTGAAAGAGATTCTGTATAGGCAAGACAAGAGAAAAACTTTGACCAAGTCTTAATTAGTTGCATTTTTGAATCTTCATCTCCCTCAATCATCTTATCTCTAAGGCCATTTACCTTATCTTCAAATGCATTAAGCTTCCTGATCACTGCGCTTGATGGAACTCGAGAAGACTTCTTCAAAGTTCTTGTAAGGGAACTATTCGTAGAGTGACATAGTGGTCTTTGAGCAAGACCAGAAAGAAGGTGATCATCATTAGTTGAAGGAATACCATAATAAGGAGCAAGCGCTGACAGATGAGTTCGAGTGTTTTCCAATTGTGATTCAACAAAGTAGCTAATTCTCTGACTAAAATTATTATAGCTATCTAAGTCTACTTCGCAGTAATCACTTGCAGCTTCATGAGACTCTATTCTTATTTCTGATAATGCACCATAGTTACCAAAATACGAATCAACCTCGTCACCTACTTGTTCGGCAACTTCTAAAAAGTCAGTTGGCGTGGTACCAATAGGATCCGGTTGCGGCTCCGGATTAGTAGAAACGGGAGGATCTACAGGTGTTTGAACAGGAGGATCAGGCTCAGGCTCTGGCGCTCTAGACTTAAAAAGGCCCATAGCACTTGTTGACTGACACAATAAAAGAAAACCGAGTAATACTATCCCTTTTTTCACGCTACCTCCGAAATATATTCTTCATCTTGTGAAACTATTCGGTAGCGCCTATAAGAGAGTTAGGAAGTAATTTTTAATTTTACATAAAGAGAAAAAAGTTCTCTTAAATAGGAATTGTATATGTACCAGGCATTTGAAGATACATTGAAGTTTTCAATAACACTGATTTCAATTTTAAATCCAATTGGTATTATTCCAATCTTCTTGGACCTCACTAAAAGAAATAGTGAGTCTCAAATTGTTAAGATTGCTCAGTCTTGTTCCATAGCAGTTATTATTACAATTATAACGAGTTTAGTTGCAGGACAATATGTTCTAGAGTTCTTTGGAATTAGTATTGCTTCATTTACAATTGGTGGTGGCATACTTCTCTCTTCCATGGCATTTAGTATGATCCAGGCAACATCTTCTAATGCAAAAATTAACGATACTGAAATTGAAGAGATGCAGGACTTAAGAGAGCTTGGAATTGTTCCCCTAGCAATACCTCTCCTATCAGGACCAGGTGCAATTTCAACCTCTATTATTCACGCAAAATCTTTCTCTAGTCCACTTCATTGGGTTGGAGCGATCTCCTCAGTCATACTAATTGGTATCTTAGTAAGGTTTATTCTCGCCTATTCTAAAAGAATCGGAGAGAAGCTAGGAACAATTGGACAAAATGTTATGACCAGAATCATGGGTATTATTCTTTTAGCTATCTCAATTGAGATGATTATTGGGGGAATAAAAGAGATTCTTCCAATACTTAAGGGTATTTAGCTACATTTTAGATAGAATCTTACTATAGAGTAATTTTTATAACACACCTTGTCATCCCTGTTTATTTAAGACATAAGTTCACTGCTCAAAACAACTTAGGAGTAGAGAAATGATAAAAAAACTGGTGACGGGTAGTGCTCTACTACTTACGACCATAAACCCCACAATGGCAGACCTTAAAACGGACTGGGAATCTATACTAGCGAGTTATAATCTGACACCTAAGTACCATTCATTTTGCTATGCAAATGAAGGTGGTGAAGTAAAGGGTTCTAATCCTAATATGAAGATAAGGCTAGCTTCGGTATCCAAATTAGTGACCAGCTATTGGGCGCTAGAGAAACTGGGCGTGGACTATCAATATAAGAGTGAGTTTTACCTAGAAGGAAAACATCTTCACATTGTTGGAGATCTTGATCCTATTTACTCAAAGAGAAAGTTATTCTTTCTGCTCTCTCAGTTAAATAACCTAGGAATTCACGAACTAGATAAGATTACATTTGATAAGAATGTCATCGTTTATTCAAACTCTGAGGGATACACTGGTAGTATTTTAAAGATGACGAATAATCGTACAGCGACGAATTTGAAAGACTTCTTTCACACTCCAGACTGGAACCTACTGAAGGCCGCTTATAAGAGCTTTATTCAATCAACCCCAGTTGAAGTAATTGACCACTTAGAAATAAGAGAAGACTTAGAAGATTTAAACTTATCTGTTAAGTCAGTTTCATTTGTTGATGAAAACCCTCTGGCAGAGAATGAAAACGCTAAGAAGGTCATTCATTTATCACCAATTATTGTTAAGTACTTAAAAGCAATGAATATTAAATCTAATAACTTCATTGCTGACCAAGTATTTAATAAACTTGGTGGTGAGATTGAATTTGATAAATTTATCGGTGAGAAAATTCAGCTATGGTTACCTAACTTAGATGTTGATAGGTTAAAGTTCGAGAAGGATGAGAAAAGTATTAAACTCTACTCAGGATCAGGACTACCTGAATATAAAAATAAAGTCAGGCTAGATAATTATGCAACTTGTTCAATTATTGTAAAGATAATCGAAGAGATGGATAAGAAACTTGATGAAGTTGGTAAGTCTCTACAAAAAATTGTAGCAGTATCTGGCAGTGATATCGATAAGACTGGTCCAACCCAGTCTACGATAAGAGCAAGGTTTCTTTCACCTAACGTGAAAGACTCAATCATGGTTAAAACAGGAACCTTATTTCACACATCTGCTCTCGCAGGAAAAGTGAGTGCTATAGATGGAGGACAATATTTTGGAGTCTTTCATCAAATGCGAGGCTGGAAAGGTCACGCAAAAGCATCTCAAGATGAAATAGTTGAGCAATTAGTTAAAACATATGGTGGCGCTCAAAAGGTAGACTATCAAAAAGAATTTTTCTTCCCTGCTTACGAGGTTATGAGATAGAATATGTGAATGAAACTAAAATACTTTAAAGCATTCTTTCTAGTGACAACTATAATTCTTTTAGTTGTCACTGTTAGGATCGTCTACTTTCCAGAAAATACACACACACAGCACTCAACACATTCTCATAGCGATCACTCCCATGAAGAGAAAGATCAAATAGACCAAGTCATTGAGCAAATCTCTACAACTGAAGAGTTGCAAAGTTTTGAGAGTCTTCCTTTCACTTACCAAGTTGACCAACTTTTACAAAAGGGTGACTTAAAAAAGTTCAAAGAGACACTTCTTAAGCAAGAAAATATAAGAAAGAAAATTAACGACTATTCCCAAGAGGATGGGAGAACGCTTCTGACAAGGGCCTCTTTCGGTGCTCCCCTGCCTTATATAAAATTTCTTGTAGAAGATCTTGGGGCCGATGTAAATATAGCAGATAGAGATATGATCACTCCATTAATGGAAGCTGCCGCGAGCGAGAACTATGAAGTAATAAAGTACCTTATCGATAAAGGTGCCAACGTTAATGTACAAAACAAACTAGGTGCAGACTCATTAACTATTGCTCTCGCTTCTGGAGATGCCACTTTAGCTACCCTACTGCTGGACAACGGGGCGAATCCAAATCATATGTGGAATAAGAAGCACTTTACTCACCTTATGAATGCTGCAAGAAGTGGACATAGAGAAGTCCTCAATGTGCTTTTAAAATACTCCGCTGAAATTAACGTGCAAGATGATCAAGGCAACACAGCTCTCCACTACGCGGCCTCTCAAGGCTTCACAGAGATTGTAGAAGACCTCTTAAAATCAAACGCAACTAGAGATATTCAGAATATAGAAATGAAGAAACCCATCGATCTAGCTAGAGAGACAAGAAATACTTCAACAGAACAGGCCCTTAAATAAAAAGGAGGGCCTTGATCAGAATAAAAATTGTAATTGTAAGGTAGGATATTTGTAGTTTGTGATAAGACCCATTCGGATCATTATAAAGAGGTTGGCTAAGGTAGGATTTAAGCAATTACGAGTTTGCTGATCAAGGCCATCGGTACCAACCGGTTACATTTATATAAGCAAGGCGTGTGCCAACTTTATATTTCGTAAAAATAGATAGTTAGATGGTGTCATATTGAAAATGAGAACAAATAGTTCCGAAATGGAACCGGCCAAAAAGAGACCAGTTATTAAATAGGAAATAAATTCACGACACGATGCGCAACGCGTCATAATATGTTACAAATAATTCATGTTAAAAGAACTTATCAAAATACAAATTTTAGTAGCACTTATTTTCGTAATGAATGCTATTGCCACACAGAACTTAAAATTTATTGGTAATGAAAATATCCCAACAAATAAGATAGAAACCTCTAAGAGAGTTGATAAAGATGTGCAAAAAGATATTACGCACTCAACTTTCATCACTTCTCACAACCCAAGAAAAATTCTATTGGATGCATTAAAAAAGTCTCTTAATTAAATCTTGAAGACACTAATCAAATCCTAACGATACATTTTTTTATAACTAACTATACTTCCAGATATAAACAATTTGGAGTGTCCATGAAAGCTGTAAAAATGATTATGAGTATTGTGAAATCAATTTTTGATCGAAGACAAACATCCTATGAGCTCGAAGCTTATATGGAGCTTGAAATGAGAAAAGTCTCTAATGTAGATGAGAAGAATTTTAACGATAGACTGTTAAATAGATTTAATTCTTAGATATATTATTCATCATTGAGTCTACTTTATCTTGCTCAGTTAGAGTATGAGTACATTCGATGATCTTCCACTTGTTTTTGCAGTTAAAGGCGGTAGTTCGCAGCTCTTTATCTGCAGCAAGGTGAGCAACATCGTACTCAACTTTTTCCAAGTTTAAGCTCTCTACGCTATAGCTATTCTTTTTGCGTAGCTTGTAAGGTACCTCGCTGACATCATAGCTAACGACACCAGATTTAAACTTTGGTGAGATAAAGACTAGTCTCCCTTTCTTTCGCATCAGCACGTGATCGTCCTTGGCCCCTGTGGAGTGTTTCTTACTGCCCTGAAACCATTCTTGTTTATTTAA
Source organism: Halobacteriovorax sp. (assembly GCF_041587335.1). Classification (GTDB taxonomy): domain Bacteria; phylum Bdellovibrionota; class Bacteriovoracia; order Bacteriovoracales; family Bacteriovoracaceae; genus Halobacteriovorax. The sequence goes on along the minus strand of NZ_JBFGYP010000039.1, from coordinate 140 downwards.
AGTGTAGACACCCCAAATTTTCTTAGAACGCTTATACGTTGTCTTTATATGAATATTCTTAACCTGTTTTGCATCCAGACTAATTCCACTCATTAACATTGCTACGATTAAAGGAATATTTTTCATCTAACACCTCGCCC
>NZ_JBFGYP010000038.1:0-23616 GCF_041587335.1 Halobacteriovorax sp. | reverse complement strand
CATCCCGAACTCAGAAGTCAAGCTCGTCAGCGGCGAAAGTAGTGCCAGGGGGACTTGGTGTGAGGCTAGCACGATGCACCCATTATTTTAAAAAAGCTCATCTTCGGATGAGCTTTTTTTTTGCCTAAAATTCAGATTATTAAAAAAATTATTTTGTTTTATAGTAGTACCCTAAGAATCCATACATCATATACCTCCTGATATTGTTCTAGGTTGATCTCTAGATAGATAATATAGGGGTAGATATGAAGATAGAAATTGATTCTATCTATGAAGCTATAGAGATTGACCCTAGGTTGTTTCTATTCTAAAAAGGCAGTTATGAAAAAAGAGCAACTAGTAGAGATGGGTTTCTGTATGAAGCCTCATGGAATTAAAGGTGGATTTACTTTCAACCTTACCAATGTAGAAGATAGTGTCTTAAATAAGAAGACTAAGATTACACTATTTCCAAAAGATAAGAAAAGTAGTTTAGATCCAAATGGTGAGACTTTTACTATAAAGTCTATAGCCTTTGGTAATAAAGTCATTTCTTACCTCGAGGAGATTACTGATCGAAATGGTGTAGAAGATATTATTCCCTTTGAGATCTTTATAGACAGAGATTTATTCCCAGAAGTTGAAGAAGACGAATTTTATCTTTCTGATTTAGTAGGTCTAAATGTATTAGTAGATGGGACTGAAGATGTTTATGGTAAAGTATCTGACTTTTACGATAATACAGCACAGATTGTTCTTGTAGTTAAGGGTCAGGGAAAGCAGGTTCAAGAGCTTCCATTTATTGAAGAATTTTTTCCTGAAGTAAATATTGAGGAAGGCTATTTAACGATGGTTATCCCTAGTTTTATTGAGGAAAAGAAGTAATGAGCAGAAAAATTTGGATATTAACAATGTTTCCAGATTTTTTTAGACCACTTTCTGAGGTCGGGGTTGTTGGACAAGTCTTTCAGGGAATGAGGGGGGAGAAATTTGATCTCAATACTCTCTATATTCCAGACTTTTGCGATAAAGGCTTTAAGGGAGTTGATAGTGCTCCGTATGGTGGTGGCCCGGGGATGGTAATGCGCGCTGATGTATTAAAAAAAGCATTAGTTGAGGGCGTTATTGAGAAAGGTAATTATAGTTTAGATAATATAAAGAATGAATTGGCCGTTATATTTACGGCCCCTAGAGGTACTGTTTGGAATAGCTCAACTTGTAAGAAGTTTGCTACTGAGTACTTAAGTTCTCAATCGTCAAAAGACCTAGTATTTATTTGTGGTAGGTACGAAGGTATTGATGAGAGATTTATTGAACAGTATATTGATGAAGTTTACTGTATTGGAGATTACGTATTATCTGGAGGCGAAATTGCTGTAATGGCAATTATAGACTCTGCTTTTAGATTTAGTGAGGGAGTTCTTGGTAATGATGAAAGTGCTATGGAAGATAGTTTTGAATCAAACCTTTTGGAGCACCCTCAATATACTAGGCCAGCAGAGTTCGAGGGGCTTACAGTTCCAAAGACCCTTACAAGTGGTAATCACAAAAAAATTAATGAATGGAAAAATAATAAACAGGTTGAAATGACAAAGAAGTGGAGACCTGACTTAATAGAAAAGGATAGAAAATAGTGCAAAACTTATACTTAGCTCTAGTTCATCACCCGATAAAAAATAAAAGAGGTGATACTGTTACAACTTCTGTAACTAACCTAGATATTCATGACATTGCGAGAAGTTGTAAAACATTTGGTGTTGAAAAGTATTTCATCGTAACTCCACTAAAAGCTCAACATGAACTTGTTAGTAAAATCCTTGGTCACTGGGAAGATGATAAAAATGGTGTTTACAATCCTGATAGGCAAAATGCGCTTTCAATTGCAAAACTAGTGGATTCAATTGAAGATGCTCTAGCTCTAATAGAAGAAAAAGAAGGCAAGAAGCCATTGCTAGCAGTTACTGGGGCAAACTTTGACAGTTTTCATGGGACAACTAGTGAGCTTAAGACAAAAATGGACGAGTCCGATAGGCCTTGTTTACTTTTATTTGGAACTGGATGGGGACTTCATGAAAGTGTGTTAGAGAAGTCTGACTTTATGCTAGATCCAATCCTAGGTGCAGATGAGAATGGTTACAACCACCTATCTGTAAGAAGTGCAGTTGCTATTTATTTAGATAGATATAATCAAAAATAGTTATAAGTTACTAATTTTGAACAATTAAGATGATTGACTAGCAAAGTTATTTCTGGTAATTTTGCAGCTTCAAACTGAATGCTACGTGTGTTTTTTGGGCCCTGAGTCTAATTAAACGAGCCTATGAGTTTACAGAATAGAACTTATCCAAGAATGACATATCGTCAGTCCTATAGAAAGTTCAATAAGATTAGGGAGTTACCCCATGAATTTAGTTGATATTGTTGAAAAAGATCACCTATCAAAAAACGTAGAAACATTTCCAGAATTTAGAACTGGTGATACTCTTGCTGTACATGCAAGAATTAGAGAAGGTGAAAAATCTCGTATCCAGGTATTCCAAGGTGTTTGTATTGGTATGAAGAGTAAGAATGACCTTAACGGACATTTCAGAGTAAGAAAAATTTCTTCTGGTATGGGTGTTGAGAGAGTATTTCCATTTCATTCTCCAAACGTTGAGAAGATTGAAGTTGTTCAACGTGGTAAGTCTAGAAGAAGTAAGCTTTACTACCTTAGAGACAGATCTGGTAAGTCAGCAAGAATTGCTATCGATTACGATAGAAAGTAATTCTTTAAAAAAAGTTTTAATGAAGGGCCCCTATATGGGGCCTTTTTTTTTTGGGATTTAAATGATGTTCGATTTAGAAAAGCTTGAAAATTATGACGTTCTATCTGGCTGTGATGAAGTTGGAAGAGGTCCTTTGGCCGGTCCAGTCGTTGGATGTTGTGTTTTAATTGAAAGAGAGTTCTTAACTCAAGAGAATTTATCCTACTTATTTGAGCTCGGAGTAACTGACTCAAAGAAGTTAACTACTAAAAAACGAAAGAAGCTATTAGAAGTTTTAAATATTGATCACTTTAAGGTGAATGAAGTGAATACTCATCATATTAATAATTCTTTTTCGATATCATTTAGTGTTCGTGAATTATCAAATGAATTAATTGATGATGTTAATATTTTACAGGCCTCACTAATGGCAATGGGTTCAGCATTTCTAGATTGTGACTTAGGTAAGAAATCTAAGCTCCTAATTGATGGCAATAAAACATTAAATCTCAACAAAGAAATGGTAGATGAAGAGGCCGTGGTTAAGGGGGATTCAAGGTCTGTCGTGATTGGACTCGCTTCAATTATCGCTAAAGAATACCGCGATGACTTGATGATTGAATTTTCTAAAAAGTATCCTCAATATGGTCTAGAAAAACATGCAGGTTATCCGACGAAGGCACATAAAGAGGCAATAGTTCAGTTTGGTATAACTCCAATACATAGAAAGAGTTTCAAGGGTGTAAAAGAGTATTGTTAGTTAATTGCGTTATGCGTTAGTGGTGATAATCTCAAGAAGTTAAATTCATTTTTATTCATAAGTAAAATTGACAAGAGTTCTAAAGCACCGTTATCCTATATGAATGAAATTACTTAAACTTAAATCTACACTTATAATACTAACGCTGGCCTTAACATTTCTAGCTACACCTCAAAAAGCAAACGCTATGGATGCAAGAGCTAAAGCGCTCGGTTCAATGGCACTTTACGGTACAGTTGGTGGAGCACTTCTTGGTGCAGCATCTTTGGCCTTTGGAACAAATGGAAGAGCTGTTTCTCAAGGTGCTTCTCTTGGACTATATGGTGGAATTATCTTTGGTAGTTACGTTGTTATTTCTCACTCCATGAAAAGAAATCGCTACAATAGACCAGTATCACCTCCAGTGAATAACAATTACTATCCTGAAACTGGAAATACTCCATACAATGGCTCAACTCCTGCTGGTTCAGGATCAGATGACGATTCGTGGAATTTCTATAATAGAATGAATGTTATGAAAGAACATAGTTCAGATTTTGGTCTTGATATGAGATCTGTAGAGAGACTACAAAAAAAGAAAGGGCCAGAAAGCCCCGTCTTTTTTATGAATTTAGTTAATTATCAGTTCTGAAATGTCTTGCGACGATTTCCGTATCTAGTATTTAGAGTCTCGGTATCGTCGTTTTCAAAGTCCATAATCATTGCTTCCATTGCATCGTACTCAAATAACTTAAATACTTTAAGAAACTCAGTCTTTACATTTGAAAGCTTAATTTGACTCTTTTTATCATTGAGTATTCTTAGAGTTTCAACAAAAACTCCAATTCCAGATGATCCTACGAAGTCTAGTCCGTTCATATCAAGCGTAACGTTTGAAAGAGGGTTATCGTTAATAAGTCCCTCGAGCTCTCTTCTAAAAGGTAGGCTATTTTCAAAATCTAGGCCGCCTTCCATGTGGACAGTAATATTTCCAAGTGAATCTGTTCGTACTTGTGCTTTTAAACTCATATATGTGACTCCTCGTTGAATCTTCGCAAGAACTAATCTATTCTACCATTTGATATTTATAGAATTAAGCCGGTATTTATTTCACCGCGTCAAATAAAAGGGGATTGTCCTTGTCTACTTTAAAACTTGTTACACTCCCTATTGGGAATTTGTCCGATATAACTCCTAGGGCGTTAGAAACATTGAGAAATGAAAGACTTTTTCTCGCAGAAGATACAAGAAATTTAAGAAAGATTTTTGATCTTTTAGACGTAGATGGCTCACATAAGGAAGTGGATTCATTTCATGACCACTCTAAATCTAAGATTGACCACTATGTGACAAAGCTAAAGAGTGGTACAAGTTATGTTCTCGTTTCTGATGCTGGAAGCCCAATTGTATCTGATCCTGCTTTTCCACTCGTTAAGGCATGCGTAGATGCTGGGATTGAGATAGAGACTTGCCCTGGTGTGAGTGCTGTAATTACTGCGCTTGAGCTAAGCGGACTTCCTCCTCAGCCATTTACTTTTTATGGCTTTACTCCTAGAGATGACTCAAAAAAGAAAGAGACTTTTTCAAACTTACTTCAGTTTAGTGGAACATTTATTTACTTTGAAAGTCCTCATAGATTATTAAAAACATTAAAAGTTTTAGCTGATGTTCTACCTGAATCTAATATTGCAGTAGCAAGAGAGCTGACTAAGAAGTTTGAAACAGTTTATAGGTTTAAGGCAAAAGATTGGGAAAGTATTGAGATTAAGAGTGTAGGTGAGATTGTCTTGTTGATTAATCATCAATCTAGTGAAAAATCTGTAGAGGGCAAGAAGTTAGTGAGCCTCGCAAATGAATATCTTGAAAAAAAGCAAAGTAAGAAGAACTTAGCAAAAATTCTCGCTGAAATATTAGATGAAAACCCAAAAGTAATCTATCAGCAGCTAAACCAAGACAAATAGTTGCTAGTGTTTAATATAGGTAAGGATTGCCTGTGAGGAAAGGGCGTTTAATACTCTATTCTCTGCTTTACTATTGCTCACTGTATAGGCAATTAGAATAGACTGGATTCTCAGAAGAAACCGAGCTAAAATATATTTATATAATTTTTTAAGGAAGAAAAATGATTGTACGTATAATTGGTGGCCATGGAGGAGTTTCTCCAGGTTATAGAGCAACAAGCTACTTAATAGACGGTAAACTTCTTATAGATGCAGGCTCAGTAGCTAGTGGAATTCAAATTCCAGAGCAAATATTAATAGATAATATATTAATATCTCATTCTCACCTTGATCATATCTCAGACCTTGCTTTCCTTGCCGATAATTGTTTCGGGCAAAAGGGAAGACCCTTTGAAATACATACAGTTCAAAATGTAAAAAACTCTATCATGACTCACTTATTAAATGATGTTATCTGGCCAGATTTTACAAAATTGCCAAGTGCTAGTAATCCAACTCTTCACTTTAATGAATTAGAGTCTGAGAAACCCGTAAAGATTGGTGACTATACTGTCACTCCAGTTCCTGTAAATCATGATGGTCCAGGGCATGGCTTTATAATTGAGAAAGGGGACTCTTGTATTGTCTTTACTCAAGATACAGGACCTACTGATAGAATCTGGGAAATCGCTAAAACAAAGAAAAACTTAAAAGCAATCTTCTCTGAAGTTAGCTTTCCAAATAAAATGATGCAAATCGCTCTAGATTCCAAGCACCATACGCCAAGTACAATGGTTGAAGAAATAAAGAAAATGCCAGAGGAAGTACCAATCTTCTTAGGACATTTAAAGCCTAACTTTCAAGACCAACTTTTCAAAGAAATTGATATGATGGGTAATGATAGGATCTCTGTACTTGGATCAGATGATACAAGCTACATTTTCTAGTTAAAGCCTGGAGTAATATACGGCTGTGAAGGCGGAAGTATTACAGGCTGCTGCATTGGTGGCATATACTTAGGTGCGAAGCGGATTGTTTCTTCAGCTTTGGGTTTACAACCTTTCTTTACTTTAGTGCTAAATGGATCACTATCGTCGTCTTCCTCTTCCTCACACTCTTCATCATCTTTCTTTTTATCTTTATCTTTTCTAAGCTTTGCTAACTTTACAGGACCAGAAGTGAATAGTCTTTTCTCTGTTTTAAATTTAACAATAACTGGAAATTCTTTATCTTTTCTCTTTGTCGTTAATTTGTCCGTTCCACTTCCGCATGCCTCTCCATCACATTCCCAAGAATAAGATCCTTTTAAGTCTTTAAATTCTTTTTCTTTGATAGAGGCCTTGAGCTTTACTTCTTCTTTTCTTGAACTGTTTTCACCGTCATATGTCACACTTATAGTTAGTTTATTACTATTTTCACCAGTAACTTCCTTGCCGGCCGCTACCGCCTTATAGGAAATTTGATCAAATAGACCCACTTCTATAGTAGCGCCAGTTTTTGAGTCTACTTTATTTTCTTCATCTTTATAATTGATGGTCCAGGTTACTTCAGGATTAGTATCATCCCCTGTGACTACAGCTGTAAGTCTTGTTGTATGTGATTCGAGATCATTTTCTTTTGTTATCTTTATCTCAACTGGAGTAGGGTTTGTAACAGTTAAATCTATTTCTCCCTTGGACGGTGGTACTGCCTTCTCTGGATTAATAGAATGGTTAATCAACTCATAACTTACTTTTGTTGGGGACTCTATTTTACTCGTAATTTTACATGCTAAATTATGTTTATTATCTGGATTTTCTTCACACTGAATACCCTCTGGTAAAGTCCATTCCACTGTAGAGTCTGCCAGCTCTGGGCCGCTAAAATCAGCAGGTGAATCACCTTTGATTAGAGTAAGTGTAATATTATTATTTTCATTTGAAGATTTAAGTTCATACACCTCTTTCTCTGCAGGCTTTTCAGCAGATAGTTCGTCTGGGGCGCAATTAATTAGATATTTTGAACCGTCACCATTTAGGTCTCTCTCATAGTTATTATTACCAATTGTAAACATTTTTACTTGGCCGCCGGCCTTATTATTAAACTGGAACTCCAGTGGCCCTTTAGGATTACCATTTGGCATATCTACTTGGTCAAAGGTCACTTGCTCAGAGAAAGTTTGAAGTGTCTTATTAGACTTAAAGTCCTCTGATGATTTCCTATCGTTGATTATGTCCATAGTATGTCCATCACCACCACCAAAGAGTGACATAGACCAGTCTTCAGAGTCTGCTCCTGGGATATACTTAAAGTTCATTTTCATTTCAACTTTATATGTTCCAGGTTTAGCTTCACTCTCGGTAATTTTACAATTCTGTATATCAAACTGAGCGCCAGCATAGTGAACTGACACAGGTCTTTCAATAAAAGTAGCGTCTGGATTATTTATCTTACTTAGGATTGTTTCTGCATCTAGTATTAAGTCTTTAGTAGGAGAGTCAAATGGATCACTCAAGCTACACATTCCACTATTAACTCCAACTTCTCTTAAGAAAGCATGGCACTCTTTATTCATACTTTTTGCCATCTCTAAGATATCTTCTTTGACTGCTTTAATAGCATCTTTTACATCTGAATCGTATGTTGAAATTTTCTTATCAGAGAACCTTTTATCAATGTCGTCATGGTTGTCTTTGTCATCATAGAATCTTCTTTGATAAAAGTTCCTGGCGATGTCTCCAACAAATAGTCCCCATCCATCAACTTCTCGACCATGTGTTTTAAAGTTGAATTTAGAAAGTGCATCTTTCTCATAATCTTCAATATGATATTTCTTATCTTCAAGTCCTCTCGAAAATAGCACTAGTGCTTGAAGCTTCTCTTTCGTTGTATTCTTTGCCCCTGAGGCAGATGAGTGTCTTTTATTAACAGCATTTTTAAAAGGTGAGCTAAACTCTCTAAGATGGTTCATGACATCACTAGCACTCATTGAGTACTTGTAGTTTTCACTTATATACTTGTCTAAATTCTTTTCATATTCTTTTTGCTCTTCAGGAGAGCTGTCAGCAATAAGGTGATGAGCGTAGGCAAGCTTTTGAAAACTTTCACCTAGCACCTTTTCTGATAGAAGCCTTGCTGACTTTTCTTTATCGTTTAATAATTCATTAACTTTTGCTTGGTACTCTAGGCTACATTGTTCTTTAGTCATAGCTAGAGCATTTGAGTTGAAAAATAAGAAATGAGAAAGCATTAAGCCTACGCTTAATATTTTGTTAACTTGAATAGTAATAACATTATTTCTCTTCATTATTTTTATTCTACCTCAGGAGACTTATCGGACATTAGTAGAAATAGTTTAGCTTTTTAGTTTGGTATTTCTATCCAGTAAAAACAGCCCTTTACAATGATTGGAAACCATATCGAAATTATCTAAGTAGCCAAAAATATATGGCATAGGAGCTGGGCGTCTAAAAAAAACCTTGTCTAAAGAGGTCTCTAATATCATCATGCCTTATCACAATATGAATTAAATACGGAGATTCCATATGGGTTGGTTTGATACGGTTCAAAACCCGAAGCTAAAAAGCGCTAAAAAAGTTTCTACAAATACGCCATCAGGGCTTTGGAAAAAATGTACAAATTGTGCAGAAATTATTCAAAGTGATAAGTTAGATGAGATGTATCAGGTGTGTCCTTATTGCGATCACCACTTCAGACTTAGTGCTCACGAAAGAATAAACCTTATTATCGATGAAGGAACATTTGAGTATCACTTAGAGGATTTAACATCTTCTGATCCTCTAGAGTTTACTGATAAAAAGCCATATAAAACAAGACTAAAAGAAGCCTACGATAAAACAGGTCTTTTAGACGGAACTCTTTGTGGAGTTGGTAAAATCAACAAACAAGAAGTTTCACTTTGTGTTATGAATTTTCAATTCATGGGTGGGTCTATGGGTGTTGTTACTGGTGAGAAAGTAGCACACGTTATGGATATTGCGCTTGAAAAGAAAATTCCTGCAATTGTTCTTTGTTCATCAGGTGGTGCTCGTATGCAAGAGGGGATTTTATCTCTTATGCAAATGGCGAAAACTTCTGCTGCAAGACAAAAGCTTAAGAACGCTGGAATTCCTTTTATATCAATACTTACAGATCCGACAACAGGTGGAGTTGCCGCTTCATACGCAATGTTAGGTGATATTAATATTGCTGAGCCTAAGGCCCTAATTGGTTTTGCTGGACCTAGAGTTATTGAGCAATCTATACGTCAAACACTTCCTCAAGGTTTTCAAAGATCTGAATTCCTATTAGAGCATGGTTTTGTTGATAGAATTGTACACAGACATAAGTTAAAAGAAGAGCTTAGTTACTTTGTTGATTTATTTCAAAATTAAATCTTAATGAGTTACGATAAGCTTAAAGATGAAAAGCTAGATAAACTGCTTCAAAGCTATTTTGGAGCAGAGTTTTTCAATCCAAAACATAGTGAAGTTCGTTCATTTTTTAAAAAATTTAAAACTCAATTTAAAAATTCAAAATGCAAAGTCATCACTGTTGCTGGTACTAATGGTAAAGGGCAGACTGCTCACTTCATAAACGACTACCTCAGTAGTTTAGGCTATAAGTGCGGGCTCTGGACTTCTCCACACGTTCTAAGTGTGACCGAGAGATTTAAGTTTTGTAATGACTATATTTCTCATGATGAACTCGAAGAGGAATTTACAGATTTATACTCTAGTGATTTAAAGCTTAGCTATTATGAGTTCTTGCTCTATTGTTTTTGCTCTCTCTCATCTAAGAGAGACCTAGACTATATAGTGTTAGAAGTTGGGCTTGGTGGAAGATTAGACGCTGTAAACTTCCTTGATGCTGACTACACGCTACTTACTTCTATCTCTAAAGATCATGAGGAGTTTTTGGGGTCTAGTTTATCTGGAATATTAAAAGAGAAGCTTGGAGTATGCAGAGACGGTGCGCCCCATATTTCTTCTTTAGAGCAGGATTATCTTCGTAAAAAACAAGATCATTTCATAGCTAGTGTCGTAGATAAGACTGACCTTTTTGAAGCTGGTATTTTAAAGCAAAGTGATGATTACTTCTTACGTAATAAAGTATTAGCTCTTTATTTTATCAATAAACTTCTTAATAAAACTTCTAATAGGGAAGAGCTTTTGAGTGAGGCATCTAAGTTTGTGTGCAGCGTGACAAAAGGTAGACAAGAAGAAGTGACAATTGAGAATATTAAGTTTATCTTTATAGGTGCTCATAATATCGATGGAATAAGAAAAATGAGAGACTACTTCTTGGCCAATAAGACAGCTGATAAGAGTAGTATTCTCTGTGCTTTTTCTAAGAGAAGTGATGAAGATATTATTTCTAGCTTAGAAATACTAAAGTCTTCACCATGTCTCTGGGATTCTCTCAATGTTACGAGTTTTGAGCATTTAAAGGCATTACCTCTCTCGTCGCTACCTCTAACCGATGGTGTCGCAGTAGTAGAAGATTGGCAAAAGTTTTTAGATAAAGTAATTAACAGTAATAAAGGGCAATGGATTGTCACTGGTTCATACTACTTCATTGGTGAAGTTCAAAAATATCTTAATTCTCGCTTTAGTATTCTTTAGCATCGATTCTCTATATGCAGATGAGCGAGTTAACTTTTCTTTTGGAAATAAGGTTCAAGTATTATCTGATAAGGCCTATCGAAGATCTCAAAATAATGAGTTCGAAGCTGTTGGTAACGTTATTATCAATCACGAAAATAACTCTATTTATGGTGAAAAAGCATCCATTTCATTTAAGACTGGTGATGCGGAAGTCTTAGGTAATGTTCGCTACATTAGTAGTGACATGACTGTGTTTGGCTCAAAGATGGAGTATAACTTCAATACTGCTTACCTTGGAGTTTTTAACGGGAAGATCATTAATTCTAACTATACCGTTGTTGGAAAGTACCTAGCTAAAATTTCAGATAACACTTTTATTGGTAGAGATGCTGAGTACACAACTTGTCGCGACTGTCCTGAATCATGGAGTATCCTAGGTCGTGAAGTAGAAATTACAAAGAATGAATATATTAGAATTAAGCACGCATACATTAAGGTTAATGGTGTTGTGGTTATGTATATTCCCTACATCGTTCTACCTATAAAGAAAGATAGAGAAAGTGGAATCCTTTTTCCAAAGGTTAAAGTCGACTCAGAAGAAGGTGTTCACTTTGGTCTACCTTACTTTTGGGCGATTAGTGAACATAATGATTTAACCTTCACTCCTATGATACGTGGAAGACGTGGGGTAAGTGGAGAGTTACAGTTTAGGCAAGCAATTAGAGGGGATACTTGGCTAGAGCTAAATACTATTGGTGTAAATGATAGAATATGGCGTCCAGGTAAAGATGATTACGAGTTAAGTGGAACACACTCCCAAAGATTTGGTGGGGACTTGGAGTTTCACTCATACTTAGACAACTCAGTTAATTTTCACTCTTATGTTAGTGAGATGTCTGACTTAGATCAAACCCGTGACCTAGACACTTTTCACGACAAAAGAGTTAGAAGTTCTGATCTTGGACTTGAGTCATTTTTAAATATCTACAATTCATACTTTGATATGGGTGTAGAAGTAGATTTTAAAAGAAACTTATTATTTGAAAACCCTAAAGGCTTTGATCATTCTTATGTACAAACATTGCCAAGAATTCATTTAAATTCAATTCCATTTTATATATGGCAAGGTGATTTCTTTGGAGGTAAAAGTCTTAGTTTTCAATGGAAGTCTGAAGCTGCGATATTTAAACAGAACCATGTAAACGAAACAGACTATATTAGAAATGCTACTAGAGTTAATATGAGTCCAAAAATTCTTTGGGACCTTGGTTACCTTGGACCAGTTAATTTTAAGTCATCTGTATCTCTAGATAGACAAGATTATTGGTTTTCTAAAGAAACGGCTGATAAGAAATATTCTAAGAGTGGTTTTATTTATGAAAACGAAGCATCTTTTGAAGTCAGTAAAATATTTGGTTTATCCTATGATGAGAATATTCCTTTAGAGAGAATTGATTTAAAAAAGTCTGAAGGTCTAAGTATTGAAACTAAAGAAGAAGATATAAAGTTTGAAGGCCATGTCGGAAGTGTTCCTCAGATTAACGAGTCCTTTACAGAGGATAAGTATAAAGTCTCTAGAAATAGTTATAGATATTCTCAGGTTTACAAGTTAAAGCACTACTACCTCGCTGATCAAAAACAAAAGGGTAGTCAAAAGTTCGCAGCACAAATTCAAAACAGTGATGGTTTATTTGATTCAAATGATGCTGTTAGAGAGAAAGAGTTTGAGCTCTCTCATGTGTCATCTAGAACCACTCTTCCTGTCTCAAACACTCTTGAACTGCAATGGTCTAACTCTTTAATTAAAAAGCACTCTAAAAAACTAGATGTATTCAAAGATGGAAGACACCTTAGAGACAACTTTAGCTACAGTAAGGTTGCCTATTTTGATGTATCTCAAGGTATCGACTTTAATGCTGATACAGAAAGCTCTCTAGATAAGTTGACGAGGCTTTATATTGGAACTGGTTTTTCTTTGAAAAGTTTCTCTTTTTCTTTATCAGAGTATTTCTACCACCAAAATAATGAACATATTCTAAATTTTAATATAAATCACACTGTTAATAGATTGAACTACGGAATATCTTTTAGGTATGACTCTTTTACAACACCTATAAATAAGACTACAGATTTAACTGCAGGACTAAAAATAAATGATCTCTTTAAGTTAAACACAATTCAAAGATATGATATTGATGAGAGTATTCTTTCTGAGTCTTATTATCAGCTTATTTATTCACCATTAAATAATTGCTGGAAGGCCGATGTTTCATATAAAACAACAGAGTTAGAAAACTCAATTGCTTTTAACTTCTATATTAATTTTAACGAAAATAAGTTTCACTCATTCTCTGGTGGTGAATAAAGTTGAAAGTTGCAATTATTGATTTTGATGATAGTTTCACTTTTAATATATATTCGATCTTAAAAGATCTTAGAGTTGAGGCCTATGTTATCGACTTTAAAAAAGTTCAAATTGACTTTCTTTCAGACTTTACTCATGTCTTATTAGGCCCCGGTCCTGGTCACGTAGATGATTACGACTCTATTTTTCCATTAGTTGATAAGCTCATATTAGATTCACTTAGTGAGAGATATAAACTTCTTGGAATTTGCCTTGGTCATCAATTGATTCATTACAGACTTGGAAGAGAGATCAAGTTACTAAATTCTCCCATTCATGGTCAGAGCTTTAAATTCAAGTTTCCTATCAGTGAATACTTGAGTAAAGAATTACAAGATAATGAGCTTCAATTACAATTTTATAACTCATGGGGAGTTGTAAATGAAAAGTCTAATTTAGATTTTGACCTTGAAATTCATGGTCACTCAGATGAAATCATTGCCAGCTTTTCAAAAAATATAACTACTTACCAGTTTCACTGTGAATCTGTTGGAACTTCTTGCCAGAGAGACTTATTTCATCAAATGCTTGTATAATAGTACTGATGAGCAAGTTAGTTAAGGTCGCAGGTGTTTACGACAAAAGAACTATTCAAAGATTAAAAGAAGTTGGCGTAGATCAGTTCAGCTTTGATTTCCGTGCAAGAAGTTTTAATTTTCTTCAACAACATTCATTTATGAATCTTCAAAAAGAATTGGCCCTAGATGAGAACATGTTCTTACATTTTGAAAATGAGGCCGACTTCGTTATTCATAAAATTATAGATGATCTAAAAACCGAAAGAAATATTAAGAATGTTACTTTAGAGTTTTCAGATTTAAATAGTATCGACTTCTATGAGGCCTTTAAAACACCTTTCATATGGCACTATAATTTAGATTATAAAGAGTTTGATGCGCTTAATAAGTCACAATACCTTCAGGGAATAGTCTTAAAGTTTTCTGATCTATTAAAACTCCACGAAGATGGTGTACTTCATAACTTCTGTAATAACTTCCACTCACTCTTTATTGATTTATTGTCTAAGGAAGATTTTAAATTAACACTTGAGTTAGATTGGGACAGCAACCTATTCTCATCAATTTCAGAGTTCTTTGACTTTGATTTAATCTCAATACCTATTAGTAATAAGGTTGAAATCTGCTACCGTAATGTTGATCTTTCTAAAGTTCAAGATCATGTTCAATATCTTAAAGATTTGAATATTTAGTCCATCTTTACAAATTGAATTTAATTCGCAATATTGCTCTAAAATTAGGAGTTTTTATGAGTTTAAATATTGTAATTAGTAATGATGATGGCGTTTATGCTCCAGGAATCAATGTATTGTTTGAAGTGCTTTCAGAAATTGCAAACGTTGTTATGGTTGCTCCGCTAGAGGAGAGGTCTACAACAGGGCACACTCTAACTCTTGATCACCCATTGAGAGTCGTAAAAATTAAAGAAAATACATATGGATGTAGCGGTTACCCAGCTGACTGCGCCTTAATGGGATTTGGTCATATTGTAGAAAAATCTACAGTTGATTTATTTATATCTGGAATAAATCGTGGCGCGAATCTTGGACAAGATATTTATTACTCTGGAACAGTCGCAGCTGCTAGAGAGGCCACATTCCACAATATACCAAGTATCTCTGTTAGTTCTGCCATGGACTTTGAATCAAATAAAACACCTAATAATGATTATTTCTATACTGCTGCAAACTTTATTAAAAAGCTTGTTCTAGCAGATATCCATAAGCATATTGATCCTATGACAGTTATTAATATCAATGTTCCAGAAGTTCTTGAGAGTGAGATTAAAGGCGCTGAAGTTACTCACTTAGGGTTTAGAAGATACTCTGAAAATATTGATAAAAGGACAGACTTTAGAAGTAGAGAATACTATTGGATTGGTGGAAATTATAATGGTCATAATAATGACGCAGGTTCAGATTGTTCAGTCGTTGAAGAGGAAAAAATTTCCCTGACTTGTCTAAATTTACTATCACAAACAACCGAAGAGCCTAGTAAGTGGAGAAAATTCTTAGATGAATTAAGCTAAGTATTTAGAATCTCGCACTAATTGGGGGATTGGTTTGAAATTTACTGTCATTTTATTGGCGCTAACGGTGTTTAGCTTTTCTTGTTCTCATATGGGAAGTGGACAATATGTTCAAATCAGAAAAGGTGATTCATACGTTAAGATAGCTAAAGAGTTTAAAGTTGATAAGTGGCTTCTTGAAGAAGCAAATAATAAAAAAGCACTCAAAGTCGGCGAGTGGTTCTTTGTACCACTTCAAAGAGGTCTAATGGGTGCTAAGGCCGTTCGTATGCCAGCAAGTACTGCTCAATATATGGCGAGTGGAAGGTATGCTTGGCCAGTTCCTTCAAGCTCTAGAATCAGTTCAGGTTTTGGACGTAGGTGGGGAAAACACCACGATGGAATTGATATTCCTGCGCGTACTGGAGCTCACATTGTAAGTGTAGACTCAGGTGTTGTTGTCTATTCAGGAAAAGAATTAGGTGGCTACGGAAATATCACTGTAATTGCACATAAGAATGGAATTTTCTCAGTATATGCTCACGCAGAAAAAAACTATACAACTAAAGGTGAGAAGGTTCACAAGGGACAAGTCATTGCACTAGTAGGAAGTACTGGGAGATCAACAGGCCCTCACCTACACTTTGAAGTTCGAAGAAATTCTAAGGCATTAGACCCAAATAGTTTTGTTAGTTATAAGAGCAAGTAGTCTTATTTCTTAAGTGAGTCCATGATTAGTAGATAGAGTTTAGCGGTATTAACCGCATCTTCTAAAGCTGTATGAGCGACATCTCCCATATTGAAATGCTTCATTAATCCAGATCCACTTTGACAGGCATCTGGAAGAAGCTTCATATCACAAAGACTTCTCACAACACTTGAAAGATCAAGCACTTGATGATGAAAATGCTCTCTCATAAAGTTCCAGCTAAGATCTCTATTTAAAAATGGAAGGTCTATGGCATTTAATGATTTTCCAAATAGGACAATTTTATCTTTATCTGATTTTCCAAAGTACTTAACGACTTCTTCATCGTGAAGATATTGTTCAAGAAGGTTTTTAAAGTCTTGAAGTTCTTCGCCTTCATTATGAGCTTTATTTATAAGTTCTGTATTGTGATCTATTACCCATTTATCAAGTCTAGGTTTTAGCTCTTCAAAGCTTGGGCATTTTATATACCAATTTCTTTCTAAGTGGTGAGCAATTTCTCCTGTTTCACTACAGAAGGGAACCATTCCAAATTCGATTATATAATCATTCTCTGCTAGCCCTGTTGCTTCAATATCAAAAGAGAGGTATTTCATTTTTTTATTCCTAATTAACTATTAATTTCTTTGATTATTCTAATTAAATTCTGGGCCGCCGCCAAGAGCTTTCTATAAATAACTAATGTAAATGGTTGGACTTTCCCACTCTAGGATATCTCTTACGAGTTTAAAGCAGCTTAATATATTTTCATTTATAACACATTTTTTACAAACACCTTCGCCCATACATGAACTGGCAACTGGGATGTTATTGTCCTGTAAAAATTCTAAAATAGTTTTATCTAAATCTTCTGCTTGAAGTTGAATTTTTTGTATCTCAGTTTGGGATGCTTGCCCGAAAATGATTACTTGTTGCATGACTTATAATTAGGAACTCGGTCATCAATAAGGAGAGACTTCGTACTTCCCCGTTTATAGTGAATCCAAACACTTCCTAGGTTTGATTTATGGTAAATTGGAAAGCTTGTATTTAAGAAAGTCTGTGTTTGCTTTTCTGTTGATCGATCCGACTCATAAATCATACGCTCTGGATTTAGTAGGAAGAGATATCTTGGAAAATCTAATACAGTTAATACTTCTTGTGGTGTCTTGGCCCCAGCAATATTGTATTCAATCATATTGAATAGGTGCTGACCACTATCTCTTCCCTTTGTAGATATTAGAGAGAGACTTGTTTCTGGAGTTTTGATAAAGCATACCGCATTTTGAATACCCAGGTTTTCTGGAAAGAAGGAGTAAGTTCCTTCATAGTTTTTAGATGTATTTGGAGATTGATTGCTTATTCCAAAAAATGTTTCACCCTTATAAGTTATTGAGTAAGGATGAGCATTATGCCCCTTATCCTTATTTATTAAATAGACAGCATTTTGATAGATTCTCATATCAAAATTACAGTTTGCTATTTTTCCATTACCTATATTAAAGGAAAATAAGTGAGAGTTTTTCTTATTTTTCTTATAACTTGCTTGGCTGATTAGAGGCCATAGCTTAAAGGTCTTAAGTCCCTCTCCAGGTCTTAAAACTTGATCCCCTTTAAAGAAAAACTTCTTTAAGCTTTTATTGTTAATTAGACTTGCTTTATTATTTAACAGAAAGAGTGCAAGTTCTTTATCTACAGATGTTTGGTAAGGAAGAATATCATCAACAATTCTTGCTAGGTAATTTAATGACCTTCTAGATTTATACCTTCTGAGTAAATCTTTTAGAGAATTAAAAAATAGGTTGGAGTCATTATTAGATTTAAGAGCGTAGTTCTCATAGACCGGTGACTTATCATTTGTATCAACAAACTGAATTGCAGAACCTGGAGAGACCTTCTCTGGCCTTATGTGCATTTGAATAAGTGACCAAATAACAAAAACATCAATAGGCTTTAATTTATGTTTTTTAGCAGCAATTTCAATTCGCTCTTGAAAGAGGTCGTGATCGCCACTAGATGAACTAGTGAGAGTTAGCTCATTATTTTTAACAGAGCATATTCTATTATTTAAATCTTTCTTAAAGACAATCTCCTCATTTGGCTGATCTAGTTTAATGAATAGACTACAACTAACTAACAAGGATGAAGAAATAAGGAAGGTTGCAAGTTTACTAATCATCTAAGTGATAGAGACCATCAATAACTTCTTGGTCCATTTCCTCAATTTGCTCTAGTGAGTACTCAGATAATTCATCTTCAACAAAATTTAGTGAAGAAGCTGATTCCTTTAGAGACTTAACTAGAATTAATACCCACATACCAGACTGGTTTGAACCAGTATTTGATTGAGTCTTAATATCTATAATCTGAAAGCCTCTATTTATAA
Source organism: Halobacteriovorax sp. (assembly GCF_041587335.1). Lineage (GTDB taxonomy): Bacteria > Bdellovibrionota > Bacteriovoracia > Bacteriovoracales > Bacteriovoracaceae > Halobacteriovorax. The sequence goes on along the minus strand of NZ_JBFGYP010000038.1, from coordinate 5,126 downwards.
AAGAATAAAATATTTTATCGAATTCTTTTTCTCTGTAACCAATCTTACGTATTGGTGGTGAGGGAATATAAAATGTAAATGATTGTATTTTGTAGTGCTTTGGAAAGAATAACTCTCTAACTGAATGATAGACTTTTTGGATTGGACCCATAATGACACTACTTATGTAACTTGTTCTTATACTAATAGAATAGACTGTAATAAATTTTTGTCAACTCGATCTCTTATATTTGATTCTTATTTTTTGGAAAGAATTGCCTAGAAAAGTTTTTTCTTATTTTTTTCTAAAAACAGGTTATACTTTATTTGTAAATGACAGGAAGTCAATTACGTATGAGGCAGGATGCCGAAAGAAGGGGCCACTTTGCAGGGGGCCCCTTTTTTATTTCTATCTATAAATTTCTAAATCTTTCAAATCTTCTTTCGTAATACCACTAGCAAGTTTTATAATTTCAAACTTACCATTTACTGGTTTAAATATTCCATAATCTGTTACAACAACGTCTACAACATCTACTCCTGTTAATGGTAGAGAGCATGTTTGCTTTAATTTAGACGTTTGATCTTTACTAAAGTGAGACATCATTACTATTACACAGCGTGAACCATTTACTAAGTCCATTGCTCCACCCATTCCAGTAACTTTCTTTCCTGGGATCATCCAATTTGCTAAAGATCTCTTTGTATCAACTTCCATTCCTCCAAGTACACAGTAGTCGATATGTCCACCACGAATCATACCAAAACTAAGAGAGCTATCAAAAAAGCTCGCACCATCTTTGATTGAGATTGTCTCTTTACCTGCATTAATTAGGGTAGGAGAAACTTCGTCATGCTTTGGCCTACCCTTCACACCTAGAACTCCATTTTCAGAGTGAATCATTATTTCTAGATTTGAAGGAATATATTGAGCAACAAGTGTTGGTAGTCCAATTCCTAGATTTACAGAGCTTTGTGGCTCAAAAAGCTCAATTACTTCTTTTGCCATTTCATCTTTTGACCAAGTCATTACTCTTCCTCAACTTTTAAAAATTCAATATCGTTTTTGTAATTAGAACCTTGAAATATTCTTTGAACAAATATTCCTGGAAGGTGGATGTCCTCTGCAGGTATGTCTCCGAGTTCTACTAGTTCTTCAACTTCAACTATCGTTGTCTTTGCGGCCATGGCCATAAGAGGTGAGAAGTTTCTGGCAGTTTCTTTAAACCAGAGGTTTCCATATTTATCACCTTTTTGAGCTTTAATGATTGCGTAGTCTGCATGCAGTGCTGTCTCAAGAATACATGGCTTATCAAACTCTTTAACTTCTTTACCCTCTGCTACAAGGGTTCCATAACCAGTAGGAGTATAGAAGGCCCTTATTCCAAGTCCTGCGGCCCTGATGCGCTCACTAAAAGTTCCTTGAGGAACTAACTCTACTTGAACAGTGCCTTCAAACATTTGTTTTTCAAGATCTGGGTTTCCACCTACATATGAACAAAAGGCCTTAGATATCTTATTTTGTACTAATATTTTAACTAGTCCTCTTCCAGAATTACCAATGTTGTTAGAGATTACTGTTAAGTCGTTAATATCTAGACCTGCTAATGCATCAATACAATTTTCTGCAATTCCACAAAGGCCAAAGCCGCCACTCATGACACTAGAGCCAGATGTTATATCTGCACAGGCCTCTTTTGCATTCTTATATATTTTAGTTTTCATCTTTTTCCTTTAAAATATTGTAAACTCTATTTAGAAGTGACTTTAGCTTGGCCGGTGTCATAGTATATGGAGGAGCGATAATTAAGCGTTGCCCTACTATCGCAACAAGTATCTCTTGTTCAATAAACTTCTCAAAGGCGGGCTTAGTTTTTAAATCTACGGCCATCAGAAGACCCACTTGTCTCACATCGCTAACAGTGGAGAGTTGAGATAGTTTATCCTTAGCCTCTATGAGTTTAAGTTCTAAATTGCTAAAGTTAATCTTAAATTGGTCAGAAGTAATATCATCGATGACTGCACTCATTGCTGCAAGTCCAAGTGGGTGAGCGTAATTTGTTAATCCACAGCTCAAAACTTTTGTATCATATACTTTTGATATTTTTTTGGTTGTCCAAAGAGCTCCAAAAGGTATGTATCCTCCTGTTATAATCTTTGCCATACAGATAATGTCTGGGCGTATTGAAAAATGCTGAAAGCCAAAAGCTTTTCCAGTTCTTCCAAAACCACTTACAACTTCATCTAAAATAATTAAGAAATTATACTTCTTCTTTAATTTATTAAGAGCATTCCACCAAGATTTTGGAGCAGAAAATACTCCATTACCACCAACGAAAGTCTCTAGACAGATTGCTGCAATTTTCTCCGCTCCAACCTTCAGGATCAACTTTTCAAGTGCTATTGCCTTTGGGTCATCTATTGGATCAGGTATTCTCTTAGTCCACTTAGAAACAGTCTGATGATCTTTATTTCTCCAGTCCCCAGTAATGCTTAATGCACCAAGAGTAGCACCGTGATAAGAGTTTTCTCTTGCTAGTACAATATTTTTCCCCGTAATTTGTCTTGCTATCTTTAGGGCATTTTCTACACTCTCAGCACCTGAAGTCGTATAGAATATTTTTCCTGGTAAATTAATTAACGAGAGTAGCTTTTTTGTAGCGTCTTCTTTTAGATCAAAAATTCCCTTTGGGCTAGATATTGGGAGAGTATTCAATTGTTTTTTGATTGCGTCTTTTATAGGTTTATATGAATGTCCAAAAGCTGCTTGGTAGCTTGTTGATGAAAGGTCATATAATTTTCTTCCATCATTTGTGATATAGCATGGGCCTTTAGATCCCTTGATATCTATCTTGAGTGCATTATTTTGAGCGGTCCATGTAAGATAGAAAGGGTAGTTTTTCATGTGCTAACTCAACTTTTTTTAAGTGTGAATGATTTATCTTCACTGTTTAATTGATAAGTATACTCTTTATAATTTTTGTCATATTCAGGACAACCTCTCCAAAACTGAATCTCTCCAGTTGAAAGGTTTGCCATTCCACCACCACAAGTTTGTGAAGGGTCTTTTGATGTTCCAGTATCATAATGTGAACAAATAGATGTAGGGTATCCTTCATGACTTTGAAGTAATGCTTTTAATTCCACACTATTTGTAACTTCGCTGGCCTTGTCTTTCAGTATTTCAAATCTAGGAAGACTAGTCGCGCTCACATTCTTATCACTTTCAATCTTAGCGACATTTTCCCCGAGACAGTGATTAGTATGAAAAGAGACACCACTTTCACCGTCACCATGTGCGTGTACTAGGTCTTTTTGAGTCGGTGTAATTTCCCATTGCTCAGCTCCGTTAGGAGTAGAGATTAAATAGTTATGACCAGAAGTTACCGGGGCCTTAGTCAAGATATCTCTCATTTGAGTTAAGTTCTTACCCTCTAATACTTTTCGAACTAAAGAAGGCCAAATTAAACCTTTCTCTGCTTTAGTAGTATTAATATTGTTCACTCCAATTAGGCAACTATCTGCACTTATTCCCATAAGTCCCACACAGCCTGTAACTGTTAAAATTAGTGATTTACTTGCATATTGTGTCTCAGGTATTTCAATTATACATAAGTAGTTCTTTGCGCTTGAATGCATATCCCATGTTTGACCACTTAAGATATTCTTTTCATTTTGAACCTGTACTGTTGAACAGCCTTGATCAAGTAACTCAATATCTCTAAAGTCAGTATAATTATTTAGGATTACAATATCAGTAAGTGTAAGATTACTTCCCGAGGCAATGCCTTGGATCTCTTTAGCTGATTCTCCACAATATTTAAGTGTTTGTTCATATTGGGCAAGTGCCATTGGCTCCAAGTGGTTTGCTAGAGAAGGGTTTCTCTTAAGCATAAGTTCTTTTCTTATATGGAAAAGATCTTTTATTTGCTCTCTATACTCTTCACCATGTGATAGCCCCCAGTCGTGATAACTTTGGCCTGCCACATACTTAAGAATAGGAAACCCTGAATCATTCATTATAACTCTTCCTTTAAAAATTCTTTCATTGCTGAGTAACTAGGATTCACAATGAATTTATTTCCTTCAGTTAGAAAGTATCTTTGAAGTTGAACCGAGATATTACCAATAAAGTATCCACATCCATTTTCAATTTCCATTTCTGAAATTTGGTGTTGCTCTAGGATTTCAGTGAGTTTGTTTGTGAAGTCTAGCCTAACCTGGAAATATTTATCTAAATCAGATGTCATATTTTCAATGGCCTTTGTACTGTTTGCAAAAGAAAACTCATCTCCATCCCAAGTACTTATGAGCATCAATGGTTTTGCTAGAAAGTTTTCTTTTTTCATGAAGCAAAGACCGGCCTGTCCACCAAGGAATGTCATTGCAGCATCTGGAGTTAGCTCAGAGTCGTTAGAAGTGAAGAAGTGATCTCCTGAATATCTATAGAAGTTTGAAGCTGTTTCATTGAAGATAACTTTTGTTTCAAATTCTCTTGCAGCGTCCATGATCTTTTTAAGAACATCTTTTGATACTTTTTGCATTGAGTTTTGTAAGAGAGGCTCAATCCAAACTGCCATAGTTTTATTAGTGCTTAATATATTTCTTAATTCTTCAATTATAGAGTCAATGTTGTCTTCTGTAGGGTGGTCTAAGTGAGTAACATTGAAAAAATTGTCATCATTGATACTTAAAGATCTTGAAAGAAAACTTCCCTCTCCAAAGTAGTGTCCCTTAAAAGTGATCATATGATTTGTTTTTTCTTCTTGGTTAAACCAGATACTTTTGGCTAGCTTATCCACACACTCTGATTGCCCAGAAGTTGTATAAGCATGCTGAAGTTCTTTAGGTAATAGATTTTGTAACTTAGATAAATCTTCTAAGAATCTAGTTGATACAAAGTTTGATAGGCATACTTTATTGATGAGGTAAGGAAGTTGCTCAGTAATAAATTCTCCTGTTAAATCTTTGCTTCCAAGAGGAGAGTTTATAGCATCACTTAAGATAAGAGAGTCTTTCTTAAATGTAGTAGGGCAAGAGTAGTAGAGAACATCTCTATACTTTTCAAAGTCAGGGTAGTCTTCAGTCATGTACATGATTTCATGAGCACCGAGAGAAAGGTTAATATTTAACATACTCGCTGCCAT
>NZ_JBFGYP010000037.1:0-24159 GCF_041587335.1 Halobacteriovorax sp. | reverse complement strand
TTTCTCGCTTCGATATTTTTAAATGTTGTGACGGCCATTATACCGACTTTGACCCCGTTAACTCTCTTTATCATATAGTTTCCTATATTATTTGACGTTAGAGGGGACTGTTTCTTTAAGTCTATTATATTAGAATTCACAAACTTATTCTTGGTCTTATTAATTTTTGAGAGGGGAAGCATTTTAAGCTCCTTCTCTGATAAGTGGAAGGCGTCTACACCAATTCTTTCAAAGTCTTTAAGTAGAGTTTCTATTCCACCATTTTGATTCTCATTAACTAGTTCACCCGTACTAAGTAGAAGAACTTTATTATCAAGTCTCTGCTTTAGAATTGAAGTGTACTTCTCTATTAGTTGAATCCCTCCAACCTTAATAGACCCTAAAGATTCGTAATTCTCAAGTTGAGGTGTTAGCGAACTATTAAAATAGTTAATTGATGAAATTGTCACTCTCTTCTCATTGTCTAGCGAAGGAGTGTCTTTCCACTCTGGCTCACTCAACACTCTTGTGGGAACTTTTTGTGAAGCACAGGCCACAATAAGAACTAGCGTTAATAATGATGAGAAAATTTTATTCATATTTAATAACTCTTAATTTTTCCTAGCTTTTCATAAGCATTAGTTAAAGCTTCGAGGATTTCATCATAACTTTCAAGGGGGCTACAATGTCCTAAACTGATTCTAACTACACCACGTCCAACTTCATCGCTCACGCCCATTGCACGTAGAACTTTTGATGTCACTGGCTCATTGTCTGAACATGCAGAAGATGTCGTTACAAAGATATCTGCAGATTCTAACTCTATTTGTACAGCTTGACCGTGAATTCCTGGAAAAGCAATATAAGTCGTTGAACAAACTCTTGGAGCTTCTTCTCCTAAGATGACAACTTGAGGAAAACGCTTTTTTATTTCAGCTTCAAACTTTAATTTCTTCTCTTTTAAATCTAAGTATTTCTCACCATTTTTTTCAAAGCTATTTAGGGCCACAGCAAGTGTTTCATAACCTAAGTAGTTTTGAGTTCCACCACGTATACCTTTCTCTTGACCACCTCCAATTACAAGTGGGTGGAGTTTAGCCGGGTGTTTTGCTAGGAGAATACCTGTTCCAGTAAGCGCCCCAAATTTGTGACCAGAAGTAACTGCGTAATCGATATTTGATTCTTTAAAACTAAAGGCACACTTTCCAATGAACTGAGTAGTGTCACATAGGAAAGGAACACTATCGTCAGTACAAACTTTTGCGATTTCTTCAAATGGCTGAATAACTCCAGTTTCATTATTTGCGGCCATAATCGCCACAAGAGCAATTCTTCCTTTAAATTCTTCCATCCAGTTTGTAAGTTGCTTAAGGTCTATAACTCCATTAGGTAGAGTTGGAACAACTTTGTGAGTGTAACCTTTATTCTCATAGAACTTGGCACAGTTAATAACAGCAGAGTGCTCAATTCCAGAAGTGATAACAAAGTTCTTACCCTCTTCTTTTGCTGAATCTAGTACGCTGTGAAAGACCTGTGTGATTCCTTCAGTTGCTCCTGAGTTGAAAATAACTTGAGTATATTTTGCACCAAGACTTTTGGCGCAAATAGCTCTTGAATTTTCCATCGCTGTTAAAACTTTAGTACCGAGTCTGTGAATAGCATTTGGGTTTGCAAATGGTCCGTCTTGAAGTCTTTTTATAAAATATTCTTTAACGTCCTCACATATAGGAGCACTTCCGTTGTAATCAGCGTAAATCATGTTTCATCCTTAAAATTTAAATGTCGTGTGTTTTTAGCTTAATTCAAGCATCTTACTCAGCGCCTTCATAGAGAGCTCAGTTGTCTTCTTATCTACTTGAATTATATTTATAGGCTTATCTTCCTTTATCGCTCTGAAACTGGCAAGTAGCCAGCGAGGTCTAACGCGATACATTGTAGTGCAGAGACACTGATAAGGAGATAGTGAAATGATTTCTTTGTCTGGAAATTGATGTGCTAAACGATTTACAAGGTTTATTTCTGTACCAACGGCAAAGCTAGAGCCCGCCGGAGCTTCTTTTATTTTATTAATAATATAAGCAGTAGAACCATTATCATGTGCGGCCTTTACAACTTCATATGAACACTCAGGGTGAACAATGACTGTCGTTTCAGGCTTTTCTTTTCTTATCGTTTCTACTTGGGCCGCAGTGAATCCCTGGTGAACTGAACAGTAACCATACCAAAGAATTACCTTGGCCTTATCGATTTGCTCAGCAGTAAGTCCACCATTGTACATATTTGGGTTGTAGACGACCATTTCATCTAATCCAATCCCCATTTCCGCACAAGTGTTTCTTCCTAAATGTTGATCTGGGAAGAATAATAGTTTTTGACCTTCTTCAAATGCCCACTCAATAATTGATCTCGCATTAGATGAAGTACAAATACTTCCGTCATTCTCACCAACGAATGCCTTTAGTGCAGCAGAGCAGTTGATATAAGTAATTGGAACAATTTTTTCAGCAGTAGAAGTTTTCATAAACTCCCATGCCTTATCGATTTGCTCTCTATTTGCCATATCTGCCATTGAGCAGCCAGCGCGAAGGTCTGGAAGTATTACTTTTTGTTTATCGCTTGTAAGCATATCTGTAGTTTCCGCCATGAAGTGAACTCCACAGAAGATTATATATGGCTTATCAAGCTTTTCAGCATCTTGGGCAAGCTTTAGAGAGTCGCCCGTGACATCAGCAAATTGAAATACGTCATCTTGTTGATAGTGATGACCAAGTACTACGACTTCATCTTTTAGTTCTTCTTTAATCTTTTTTAATTCAACTAGAACTTCAGCATCTGAGAGTTCTTTCTCTGAGATTAAAGGTAAGTGGTCTTGGTTATCTTTTTCAAATAAGTTGAGCATTTCTTTTTCCGATTATTTTACTGTTTCGTAGCCGTTATTTTTCCAACCAAGAATACCGTCTTCTAGGTTAGTTAAGTTTTCAAAATCTTCTCCCAATAGAAATTGGCAAGCATTTAAGCTTCTCTTTCCACTTCTACATTGAAGAATTAGATTTGCATTCTTATCTTTTAGTTCTTCTAAAGAGAGTTCTGGGAACTTACTAAGAGGTATAAACTTTGCGCCTTCAATATGCCCTTCGTCCCACTCTTCCTGTTCGCGACAGTCGATTAATACGACTTCTTCATTAGCATCTAGCATTGCTTTTAGCTCTGTTGAGTTGATTGATTTGATCATAGCTTTTCTCCCTTTTATATGGCCCAAATATTGTTCATTTTTCTCATAATGTCTAGTCTAGTGTTGCTCTGAGTCTAGCAGTAAAAAAAAATTGTCTTCTTTCTTTGACGAAGTGTGACTCATTTTTTACTATTTTAGTATGTTAGGTCTTTTTCGACCTTTAAAGAACACTGGAATCGGATATCAGTGTGTTTAAGGAGTGATTCATGGAAGTTATCACAGTTGCCAATAATAAAGGCGGCGTTGGTAAAACAATGCAGTGTTATCAGTTGGTATGTCATTTGGCGAACCAAGGAAATAGAGTATTAGTTATTGACCTTGATTCTCAAGCCAATCTAAGTTCAACTCTTGGTGTTCAAATTCAAAGAACTCTTATCCCTGAGTGGCTAATCGGTGATGTTCCTGCAGAGGACGTTGTTGTTAAAGCTGAAGGTGATGCAGAATTTTATAATAACATCACGCTTGTCCCTTCAAGTAGACACCTTGCAAACCTTTCAAAGCTTTTGATTCTTTCAGAAGGTGAGATTAGAAGAGATGCAGGAAGAAAAGAAAGGCTATTAAGACTACGTCTTCAAGAGGTAGCAGAAGATTACGACTATGTTGTAGTTGATACACCTCCAATGCTTGGAGATGAGTTAATTATGGCCCTTGTTGCTTCAAATAGAATTTTAATCCCTACTCAAGCTCAGGATTACTCAATTGATGGTCTTGAAGAGTTGATGGATACTTTTGAAATAATCAAAGAAACAGAGAACCCAGGATTGGATTTCTCAATTATTCCTTCAATGGTTGATTCTAGAAGAAAGATTGAACAACAAAGAATTGTTGAGTTATCTCAGTCTTTTAATATCACACCACCTATTAGAAACCTTGTTCAAATGCAAGAGTCTATCTCTATGAGAAAGCCTGTATTTATGATGGGGAAAAGTAGTAGAGGGAAGCAAGATTATGAAGCCCTATGGGACTCATTGAATCTTTAATTTAAAATTTTAATCACAAGGATGTGGGGTAATTACGTATGGCAAAGTCATTCGCGCCTAGAGTTTCAAAGAAAGAAAGAAAGACAATTGATCTGTCTGAGAATTTAAATCGTGATCTAATTAAGCTGGCAGACGATAGACTGCTTCGTGGTGCAAAGTTAGATGAAATTCTCATTAAAGATATCATTGTAAAAGAACAGGTTAGAACTAAGTTCAATGACTCTTCTTTAAAAGAACTTGCTGCTAACATAAAAGTTAATGGTCTGATTCAACCGCTTGTACTTCATAAAACTAAGAAAGGTTACACTTTAATTTGTGGAGAGAGACGTTATAGAGCAATGTCTTCTATCAACATGAAGAAGTGTCCTTGCTTTATTTTAGATAACAAGTCTGAAGAAGAGCTGATGGCAATTCAGTTCTCTGAAAACTCTTCAAGAGAAGCCCTTCATTATATAGATAAGGCCGATGGTATCTTAAATTACCAAAAGGCAACTAAAGCTAGTGAAAGAAAAATCTGTGCTGCCCTCGGTATTTCTAAATCAGAAGTTCATAGATCTCTATTAATAGCGAGAATGCCAGCTAAGATTAGAGAGTCTGCTAAAGTTCACAATATTGAGAAGTATGTACTTCTTGAACTTGATGCTCTTGAGAAATCTCCACTAAAAACTAAGCTTACAAAGCTTGTTCATGCAGGAGAGATTACAAAGAGATCTCAATTAAAGAAAGCTATTAAGACTGGTGTAGTTGCTACAGGAACTAAGAAGAAAGTTACAAAGAAAGCTACTGCCAAGAAAAAAGCTTCCCTACCTAAAGGATTAACTGCAAGCGCATTCCTTAAGGCCATGAATATGAAGCAAAAAGATTTAAAGTTAGATAAGAAGACTAAAGACATCCTAAAGGCCCTAGTTGAAGAAACTAAGGATATGGTTGATCAATAATTCAAGATAATATTAAGAGGGTCCTTAGGACCCTTTTTTTTCGTATTTTCAATATATTACAAGTTAAATGAACAAAATTAATACAATTTCTAGCTGCGCGTAAGGCCTAAGATGCCTTCTGTCGCTAGGAACTCGCTATTTTTTCTACATATGCTAGAATTATTAGTGGGTTATCATTGCATCAGATTGCAGGAACTGAGAAGTTGATATTTGGTACGCCTATTGCACTATTTTAAGTAGAGAAAGAGAAAAACTACGAAAAATAGGGACTTGTATGAAGAACACAGTATGTAAATTTTTGACAGGCCGTCTAAAACTTAGACAGAGACAATTTGCAAGCGCAACAATGCTTCTTTGCTCATTTGTATCTTATATAGGTTCTAGTGCTCTTGGGTGTGAGAAGTCTACTAAGCAAGATTGCATAAAACTCTCTTATTTAAATCCTTATATTAAAGTAGTTTCAAGAGGTCCAAGTAACTTTGTTCCAGATGTTGAAGCAAGTGATAGACCAAGTAATGTAACTCTTTGGTATGAGAATATTCTTGTAGAAGACACTGCTGGTGTAATGAAAGGGATGAAGAGAAATTACGATTCTTGGGAGAGAGAAGAGGAGTACGCTAGAAACTGGAATGTTGCCTCTACTGGTCTTTACGATATTAAAGATCAAGACGATAGAAAGAAATATTTTAATAGATATATTCTAAAGTATTTAGATAAGAGACTTTCGGGTGAGATTAAACAGGCCGAAGAAGGTTCAACACTTCACAGAGTTGGTAAAGTTCAAAAAGCACTTAAGCCTCAAACTAGAGTAGAAGTTTCTAGAAACTTAAAGTTTAAATTTAAGGCAAGAGTTCTTCAGGGGAAGGCGCTAATGTTTGTTGAAAACCCTTGGGTGAATAATGAAACTTCAGTAAAGCTAGATGGAAGAGTAAATATTAATATAAATAAAGACATAGCTGCGCTGGGTCTTAAAGCGAACTTCGATTACAACGTTAATGAAAATACTTTTGATGCTAGGCTAGATAAGCCTCTAACTAAAGAGGTTACGGCCAGAGTAAGTACTTCAAAATCAAGAGATGTAGCTTCTATAAACCAAAGTGTAGAGCTACTTTTTAATAAGCCATTCTAATAAATTCTAAATTGCTGCACATTGAAGCGCAGCACCTTCTTTTTCAAACTAACAAATCTTAAGAATTCTAAAAATATTGCTATTCAGTATTGCTAACAAGTAGTAAATTTGTAGCATTAATTTTTGTAACTACTAATAATTCAAGGGAGCCGTTATGAGCTTATTTGATGCCCCACTTTTTAAAGATGCTTTCGAGCAATTAGAACAAGCGGCAGATGTTATGGGTCTAGATAGAAATATTCTTGAGAGACTAAAATATCCAAAAAGAGCACTTCAAGTTGCTGTGCCTATTCGTCTTGACGATGGTTCAGTTAGAACTTTTCAAGGTTATAGAGTTCAGCACAATATGACTTTAGGACCTGGTAAGGGTGGAATCCGTTATCATCCAGGAGTTGACCTGTCTGAGACAGCTGCACTTGCAATGCTTATGACATTTAAGTGTGCACTTGTTGGTCTTCCACTAGGTGGAGCGAAGGGTGGTATCGAAGTAGATCCAAACGAATTATCTCGTCAAGAGCTTCAATCACTTACAAGAAGATATGCTACTGAAATAAACATGATCATTGGTCCAACGATTGACGTACCTGCTCCAGATATTGGAACAGACGGACAAACAATGGCATGGTTCATGGATACTTATTCACAGATTAAGGGTTACACTGTTCCAGGTGTTGTTACTGGTAAGCCAATTACAATTGGTGGATCTCTAGGTAGAGCAGAATCAACTGGTAAAGGTGTTGCTTACTGTGTGAACTTTGCATGTCAAAAACTAGATATGACTATTGATAAGAATACTACTGTTGCTATTCATGGTTTTGGTAAAGTAGGTGTTCCTGCTGCTGAAGACCTTTCTGCTCAAGGAGCAAGAATTGTAGCAATCTCTGATGTATCAGGAGCTGTGTACAATAAAGACGGTCTTGATATTGAGAAATGTTCTGAGTGGACTAAGCAAGGTAAATTCTTAAAAGACCTAGAGGGTGTAGAGCTTATCACTAATGCTCAACTGCTAGAACTTGATGTAGACGTATTAATTCCTGCTGCAATTGATGGTGTAATCACTAAAGAAAATGCTGCAAATGTTAAAGCTAAAATTGTTGCTGAAGGTGCCAATGGTCCTTTAACTAGAGAAGCGATTGATATTATAACTGCTCGTGGTGGATTCATCATTCCTGATATTCTTTGTAATGCTGGTGGTGTTATTGTTTCTTACTTTGAGTGGGTACAAGGACTTCAGAACTTCTTTTGGGACCTTGAACAAATCAATGGGAAGCTTCATGACATTCTTAAAGATTCATTTGATAATGTTTTTGAAACTGCAACAAAGTATAATACTGATATGAAGAAAGCAGCTTTCATTGCAGCACTAGCTAGACTAGAGAGAGCAATGAGATTAAGAGGTCTTTTCCCTGCTTAATAAGTTTTTAATTATTTTGATATTTATACAATGGCCTTGTTTCTCTAAAGTTTTAGAGAATAAGGCCATTTCTCATTCTATCGAAAAATATTCCTTTAGAGACCTATGCCAATCAATGGGTGTGAAAAATAACCTTTTAGAAACTGCTAAGGGGCAGACTCATATTGATTGCACTTCAAGAGTTGTGAGTATTTTAGATTTTTGTAAGAAGAAGTCTGCAAAGAGGCAAAGCTTAATTAGAGGTAGGGTTGACGTGCTCTCTAAGAATAATGTCGTTTGTGAGTACGCGAAGTCTGTGATTCTAAAGATCGAGTGTGGACATGATGTCTTTAAATGTTCAGCTAATTATAAGAGTGATTGCTTAAAACTAAAAGATGCCTTTGCTTATTCTTTAGAGTTAGGCCATTCCTCAAAAATAGAAAAAGTTATGACATGTATCTACAGTGCTGAGGATTCTTTAGATCTTTAGTAGGTCTATAAAGTTTGCTTGACCACTGTGATCATTTCCATTCCCCCATACGTTGCAGCTTTTCTCGTTATTATATGTGAAGTTTTCTCCTATACCTCTAACAAGAATTCCAACAATTTCATTTGTCTTCGATGAGAAAATGGATGAGCCTGAATTTACAGAAAATGTATCTAGGTTGTGAGAGAATGAGTTGTTACCAGCTAGCCCTGAGCTAAGACTCGTGACAAAACCATTATCGTGATACTTCATGGGAAGTCCAAGCGGAAAGCCAAGCATATAAATTTCTTCACTTTCTTGCACTCTTCTCTTGGAAACTTTTAGGGGAGTTCTGTTTACAACTTCTCTTTCTAGTTCTAGAAGTGCAACATCTTTATCCCCAGGGAAGTTGAATGTGTATTGAATCGTATTCTTTATTTCGTAGACGCTATCTTTATTAAGAATTAAGTCTTCAGTATTTGTATGATCATAGATGTAGTCGAAAACAATATAATAATCATTAAAAGTTGAACCTGGATATTCATCAAAGCAGTGTGCAGCAGTCGCAACTTTTTTACTGCCTACAAGTGAGGCAGAGCAATTTGCAATAATTGATTGAGTTTGAACAAATCTCTCATCTTCACAGAAGTTGAGGCTTTCAACATAGCTAAGCCCATTAAGCTTGAAGTCTCCATTCTCTAGTTTTTTTACTCTATTTTTTGGAATAACAGCAGCAATAGACTTTGAAATATCTTGGATTTCTCTTGGGGCATCAATAATCTCATGTCTGTCATCAGTATTGTAAATACCTGCATGTATATTGAGAGATAGAATAAATAGTGCTAGCAAGTTTTTCATGCTCTCTTTTTACCAGTATTTAGAGATTTTATAAGAGCTTGGGTAAGAATTATAAGATTCTGTAAGGGGGGAATATTACCAGTGGATCTAACCACTGGTAATTTATAGAGCTATATAGATAATGTTTTAACTAAATTAATATATTGAGGAAGATACTCATCTTTCTTTCCAAGGCATTCTGTAAATGGAGCTGGAACAACTCGTCCATCTCTGTAGGCCGTTACAAATGAATGATTTCCATTTAGTAATTCCTCTATTGCTAGATATCCCATTCCGGAAGCGATGAAGCGGTCTTGTCCACAAGGATTACCACCTCTTTGGATATGACCTAGAATACATACGTGAGAATCAATTTCAAAATCACTCTTTAATTTCTCTTGAATTCTATGACTAAGTCCCTCTTTTTCACCCTCAGCTACGATGATAATTGAAGAGTTCTTTCCTCTTTTTATTCCACGCTTTATATCATTAGATATTGCCTCAACATCGAGAGTCTCACTTGGAAGAACAACGTTTTCTGCTCCAGTACAGACTCCAACATGTAGAGCAATGGCAGCTGACTTTCTTCCCATCACTTCGACAATAAAAGTTCTCTCATGAGATGAGGCGGTATCTCTAATCTTATCCACAGCATCGATAGCAGTTTGAACAGCAGTTCCAAAACCAATAGAGTAGTCAGTACCAAGGACATCGTTATCAATTGTTCCTGGAATACCTACAACTGGAATTCCGTGTTCTGTGTGAAGGGCGTGAGCTCCATTGAAAGAACCATTTCCACCAATAACTATAAGGGCATCAATTTTCTTTCTTTTTAAGATGTGGGCCGCTTCTTTTCTAGTATCTGCCTCTAAGAACTCTGGGCATCTAGATGTTTGAAGGATTGTTCCACCATGTTGGATAATATTTCCAACACTTGATACATCAAGCTCTTTAATATTTCCTTCAAGAAGTCCTGAGTAACCTCTTTGGATACCATAGATCTCTAGACCTGCATTGATTGTTGACCTTACAACCGAACGTATGGCACAGTTCATTCCTGGACTATCTCCACCACTACAAAGAAGTCCAATTCTTTTAATTTCCGTCATTGTATATCCTTACTTAAAAATTGATTTACCTGTAAATGAACTAGGGCATTCTATATCTAAAATATTTAAAACTGTAGGAGAAACATCCATTAGGGCATGCTCTTTCCCATTAACTTCAAAGTCACAGTCTTTTAAATCTCTATGATAAACACTAAAAGGAACGAGTGAATTTGTATGAGAAGTATGTGGGCTACCATCAGCATAGACCATTTGATCACTATTTCCATGGTCAGCGGTCAAGAGTAATGCGACACCTTCAGAGTCACATTTTTCAATAAGTCTTTGCACACACTTATCAAGAGCTTCAACTGCTTTTATGGCGGCATCAAACTTTCCTGTGTGACCAACCATATCTGAATTGGCGAAATTTACTAAGAAGAACTTCGTCTCTTTATCTTCTAGTTTTTCAACTAACTTATCAGTAACCAAGTAAGCACTCATTTCAGGCTTTTGATCATAGGTAGAGACTTCTTTTGGTGAAGGGATTAAAAAGTGTTCTTCATTTTTAAAAGGGTCCTTCTTTCCACCATTAAAGAAAAAAGTAACATGGGCGTACTTCTCAGTTTCAGCAATTTTGAACTGCTTATACCCTAAGCTTGATACATACTCAGACATTGTTCCACTTAAGCTTTCTTTATTAAAAAGAATTGGAAGCTCTACTTCATCTGGAATATATGGAGTCATACATAGGAAGTAATTTGGCAGAAAACTTCTTTCAAACTCCTTGAAGCTAGGATCATTAAAACAAAGGGAGAGTTGAATGGCCCTGTCTGGGCGAAAGTTAATAAAGAAGATACTATCTCCTTCTTTCATCGCTTTATCTTCTCCAAATAAAACAGGAGTAATGAACTCATCGTAGATATCTTTATTATATTCACTTCTTAAGTACTCCATTGGAGTACTTTTAGTTACTGAGCCCGATCCTGTAAAAGTATCGTAGGCAAGTTTTATCTTCTCCCACCTTCTGTCTCGGTCCATTCCAATTGAACGTCCCTGCATTGAAGCAAATTGGCACTCTTTTATTTTAGTCATTTCTTCAACATACTTATGACCAACATCTCTAGCAGTGTCTCTTCCATCCATGAATGCATGAAAGAAGATCTCAAGGTCTCCCTCTGAAGACAGGGCCTTAATTGTTTCTTTTATATGATCAATGTGGGAGTGAACTCCACCGTCTGAGAGTAGACCCATAATGTGAATTCTCTTAGATGCTTTTCTAGCAGACTCTTTGAGTTCATTCATCATTGGCAGAGTTGAAAAAGTTCCTTTCTCGATAGATTCGTTTATTCTAACAAGGTCCTGTCTAACTGGCCTTCCAGCTCCAAGATTCATATGTCCAACTTCAGAATTTCCAGCAACGCCCTTTGGAAGACCAACCTTTTCTCCTCCAGCTTCTATCGTAGTGTATGGATAGTGTTTAAAGAGATTATCTAGGGTAGGTGTATTGGCATGCATGACTGCATTCTTATTATCAGAATCAGTAATTCCATATCCGTCTAGGATAACCAACAGCGCACGATCACTAATATTTTTAATAGATTTCAATTTCTTCTCCATTTGGATTTTCATCAATTTTACCTTATCTAAAAGCAATGGTAAGGCCTAAAAAAATAAGTATTCCTTGATAACTATTAAACTTTTCTAAAATATGCACCAAGTTGACTGAAAAGTTCAATTGATAAAGAACTAGTCAAGAATACTCCTACTTCCTAGGAGAATGTCTAAAGTTTAGTCACTGTATAAAAAGTTATATATTATCCCCTTTCTAAATGCTTGTTTCTAGGTCTTCAAAGTTGGCACTCTATTTGCTTCATAAATAGTGAATCATTTTAATACGAATAGGGAATAGACACTTCGGAGGAAGAGATGAAATTTAAAACAGCATTCCATTTATTAGTGGCAGCGATGGTTGCCTTTGGCGTTACCTCTTGTGGTAGTGATAAAAATACAACAGACTCGGGCTCAGTTGCAACAACTGCAGTATCATCTGTGACATACGGTACTGGAAATGGTGCTAGCACAGTCTCTGAGTTTTACACTGAAGTCTCAAACTATATGTTTGAAACACAGAGTGAAGTAGGACTATATGCATTTCCACGTAATGTTAGTTCTGGCAGTAATTTCAATTTTGACTTTTGCTGGGGATATGAAGATTGTATGGAAGACCAGCTTAAAAGATCTCAAGCTGAAGCAGATAGATACTATTGGAGATTTTTAGATTCTGATGGTCAAACGATTCATAGAGACTTTACTTCAAATGGAGTTACATATGATGCTCCCGATAGTGACTCTCTATTTGGGACAACTATGACAGGACTTAGAGATGGATTACTAAATATCATTAGTAATGCCTCAAGTGCTCAGAAGTATAACGGATACTCATTTGTTTCAGTATCGACTTCAAGTTCAACAACTTCAGGAATCGATATTAGCTGTTACGCAAACAATAGCTTTTGTAATAGTAGTACTAGTAATACTTATTCTAAATACTTCAGATTTAAGTATGGTAACTACTGGTATGATATTGATTTAACACAAGCATTAATTAAAAACCCAGTAAGAGTATATCAATAAGATAATATAAGGAGAGCAATTTGCTCTCCTTTTTTTATTTAATTCCCACTGCCGAAAAAAATAAAAAGGCCTTATAATAGTCTAGATTATTATTTTTAAAAGGACTTTATTATGGCGGTTTTCAAAACAGATCTACAGGACATTTATTTCAATTTATTCGATGTTAATAATGTTGGTGAACATGCACCTGACTACGGTGATGATGAGCTCAAAGATATCGTCGAACAATTTAATAAATTTACTGAAAATGAAATCTATCCAACTCGAATGATAGGTGATGAAGAAGGTGTAAAAATGGTCGATGGCCATGTAAAAGTTCCAGCTTCTTTTCATGGGCCACATAAGCAATTCTACGAGAATGGATGGTACGCTCTTGGCTATCCTGAAAATATTGGAGGAATGCCTGCTCCTCATGCAATCTCTATTACGTGTAACTCTATTGCTATTGGGGCAAATGTTTCATTTTCAATGTACTACGGACTTACTCGTGGAGCGATGAATGTCATTCATCAAGTTGGAACTCAAGCTCAAAAAGACTTCTACGTTTCAAAGATGATGACAGGTGAGTGGGGAGGAACAATGTGTCTTACTGAACCTGGTGCAGGTTCAGATGTAGGAGCATCAAATACAACAGCTAAACCTATTGACGGTGGAAAGTACTCTATTAATGGTGTGAAAATATTTATCTCTTCTGGAGAGAGTGATCTCTATGAGAATAATATTCACCTAGTTCTTGCTAGAACACCAGGTGCCCCAGAAGGAACAAAGGGTCTATCTCTATTTATAGTACCAAGGTTTAATACAGATTCTGGTGAGTCTAATAATGTTGTTTGTACAAAAATTGAAGAGAAGATGGGGATTCATGGATCTGCAACCTGTGAGCTAACTTTTGGTGAAAATGGAGAGTGTGTTGGTGAGTTAATAGGAAAAGAATTTGAAGGGATGGCAAATATGTTCATTATGATGAACGAGGCCAGACTTCTTTGTGGACTTCAGGGTGAAGCGCAAGCAAATCTTGCATATATGTTAACAGAGCAATATGCAAAAGAGAGAACTCAATTTGGTGTTGAGATATGTAACCTTCCAGACGTAAGAAGATTAATGCTTAAAATGAGAGCGTTATCTAGAGGGATGAGAGCTCTAACTCTTTATACGGGTAACCTTTTTGATAAAGAAGAAAAAGGTGATGAAATTGCAGCAAAAGAAATTGCTCTTCTTACTCCAATCTGTAAGGCCTATTGTTCAGATCAAGGGTTTAATGTTTCCGTAGATGCTGTTCAAGTTCACGGTGGATATGGATTCTGTACAGAATATGGAATTGAACAATTTATCCGTGACACTAAAATTGCAAGTATCTATGAAGGAACAAATGGAATACAAGCAATAGATTTTGTTACTAGAAAAATATTAAAAGATAAGGCCCACACATTCTTTGAAGTCGGAAAAAAGATTCAAGCTGTTATGAATACAGAAGAGGCAAAAGAATTTGATCATGAGAATTCTATGATTGGAAAATCTATGGAGATGTCTGAAAAGATCCTAGCAAAATTTGGGGAGATGGCAGCAAAGAAAAACCATAATGGAATTCTTTCTCACGCTACAGACTTTCTTGACTACTGTGGAAACCTTGTTGTTGCTTGGCTTTTACTTGAGCATGCCTGTATCGCTAAGAAGAAGCTTGCGGGGAAAGTATCAGATGAAGAGAAGAAGTATTACCAATCTAAAATAGTCGACTATAAAGTTTTCTGTCAGTATCAGTTGGTGAAAAATATTGGTATAGGAAATAGTGTTCTTAATTTCGAAAACAATTTGATGGAGCTAGAGCTTTAATCTAATTAGTGTTACTATGTTATTGAATTTATGAATTAGGACAGTATGGACTCTTCTGAAATATTAAAAGTTATAGCGGAATTTAATGAAAAAACTCATGGAAGTTCCGATTACGATAAAGGTGAATTCTTTCTTAGAGGAGAGAATTCATCAAGTTTTGCACCACTTAAATTTGTTCAAAAGAAATTAGAGGGTCTAGGCGGTGTCGGGTCTCTCTTAAAGCAAGGATTTGTGTGCGACTCCCTTGAGCTCTTTGAATTAGAGAACTTCTCTAAGTGGTATGAAAAACAATTTTCAAAAAAATTAAAGAGAGGGCAGGGAAAGGGAATATCGATTCTTGGATTGCCTGATAATAAATCAATCTTTGATGCAGTTGAAACTGTTAATAAATGCTACCAAGTCTTATCTCAGCAACAAATCTTAGTAAATGGAAAGAAGCTCCCCGTTCAGTTAGGCGAATGGTATGGGAAATGTATCTTTGGATTACATCAAAAGAAGTCTACTTCTCAACGAGGTTTTGATTTTTACTTAGATGATAAAAGAGTAGAAGTAAAAGTTCACTGGGGAGATCATTCATCTCCAAAAGGTGTGAAGGTTAGAAAAAGCCTCATCGAACTTAGTGAGTTCTGTGTCATTATATACGTTGCTAAGAACTTTATGATTAGAGAAGTTTGTTTCTTAGATTCAGAGTTTATTAAAAGAAAGTTTTCAAGTAAGGGACATACAATATTTTTAAAAGATGTTGATATATCACCTTACTTCTTTTCAAAGTCAGATAAGCATACGAGTAAAGTTGTGAATTCAAGTGCTCTTATGAAATTTTCTAATCCAAACCTTGCGATGAAGTTAGTCGATAGATTTGGATTAGAGTAAATATTAACGAATGTCGTACTTTAAAAGGCGACATTCGATCCCACCGTTAAAGAATGGCTTTCTCATTGATGTCTGAAGAGAAATGGCTTTTCGGTATTCCTGATCACTTGTAAGAATATAACATCTAAAGCCTTTGTAATTGGCCTTAAAGTTTTCACCTAGTTCATGATAGAACTTTGGAAGGTCTTCTTCTTGTCCTAATCTTTCTCCGTATGGAGGGTTTGTTACAACTATTCCTGGAGCTTCTTCGTATGGCTTAACGACTAGAGCATCTGCAACTTCCATTTCAACTAAGTCAGATGGGAAGTTTGCTAGCTTTAATGATTTTTCAAAAATACTTAATGCTTTTGAAGAAAGATCACTTGCAAAGAATTGCCCTCCAGGAAGTCCATTTACACTATCTTCACCTTTCTTTAAAAGGTCCATAGCATATTCTTCAAGTCTTTCTTGATGATCTTCTCTTTTATACCAAAGGTGATCTTGGAATGCGAAAACCTGACTCTTCTTTGCTAGTGCATGAAGCTTTAGCCAAGCTCCTGGAAGGTTTGCTGCCAGATAAAGTGCTTCAATAATAATAGTTCCTGAACCACACATTGGATCGATGAAAATATCTTCATCTTTATTCCAGTCTGTTGATTGAACGATGGCCGAAGCTAAGTTTTCTCTAAGAGGAGCTTCGTGTCCATGAGGTCTATAACCTCTATGACTTAATGGCTCTCCACAAAGATCAAGGTAGATTCTATTGAACCAACCCTTTTGGCCATCAATTGCTTCAATTCTTTGAAGAAGTGAAATATCAGGAGAGTCCTTTGAAATATCAGGTCTTGAGCCAACATTTTGTCTAAAGCTATCTGCAATTGCATCTTTTAGCCTTAGAGACATAACCATTGAGTTCTTGAAAAATCTATTTGCATCTTTATCAAAAAGTGTAGAGATTTTAAATGTTTGGTTTACAGAAAAAAGGTGATGCCACCACTTGTCTTTTGCTAGTGCAAAATGATCGTTATCTTTATAGAACTTATATTGATGAACTTCTAAGTAGACTCTACTTGCTAGTCTTGAATTTACAATAAGCTCAATTACATTCCATTGCTTCGCTTTAAACCTAATTCCACCAGTGAATTGTTGAAAACTTTCACCATCGTATTTCTTAACTTCTTCTAGAAGCATTTCTTCCATACCCGTAGGGCATGAAGTAAAGTACCAATTTAATTTCTCTGCTGCATTCTCTTCGTTATTCATTATTTTCCCTGTCATCCCAGAATATCTTAGCTTTACTTAAAAGCTCTTGATAACTGTTGGCCATAAGTGGGTTTAAAGTACCTTCTTTGAAGCGCTTAATTCTCCAAAGAGCGATAGAGAGAAAACCTATAACTATGGCCTTATCCAAATTTTCTCTTTCAAATATTGAAAGAGGTCTTATTTCCTCATATCCATTTAGATATGATTTTATTAGTGAAGAATTAATTCTTCCTTTTTCTAAACATGTTCCTGATAAAGAAATTCCTAAATCAAATAAATACTCACCAATTCCAGCTTGTTCAAAGTCTAGAACTACGGCCAAGTGATTTTCATCAAAAAGAGTATTATCGTAGTAGAGATCTCCGTGAATAACTCCTTTTTCAAGCGGTAGCTCAATAAAGCTAGCTAGCTTGTCTGGAAAGAAGTACTCAACCATTTCTTTAAAATCTGTTGGGCATTTTTCATTCTCTGTGTAGTCGATAATCTCTATTGCACCAAACCCGACACTATTATGAGGTCTGATATTTTCTGCATCACAGTCAAGACTGTGTAATGAAGCGAGACCTTTCCCTATTTCATAACAAGTCTGATCACAAGGCCCTGGGGCAATTCCTTCAATGAATGGAAATATCACTCCAAAGAAGTCATTGTAAGTATAAACATTTTCACCAGCTTTTGTGGTGAATGGCCTAAGTGAAAACCTAAAACCAGATTCACTAAGGCGAGTAAGGATCTCTTGCTCTTCTTTTAAGTGGTCAAAACCCTTATCATTTGAAACTTTCAGTAGATAAGTAGAGTTACCAATCTCAACTTTATAATTTGAGTTTGAAATCCCAAGAGAGAGCGAGTTTAGGGACGTAATCGCTCCTAAATCATATAAATCGATAATGTTCTGAGCTTCAGCTGTACTCAGCTTTGTGTAATCACCCACAAAGTATCCTTGTTGCGTTGTGTCCTTAAGAAATATCCTGATTTTTAGCTTTTTTAGGACCTTAGGTCAACGTCTTCGGTAAAGGTTTCTTGCCCCTAGGGTCCCTAAGGTGTTATATTACGGGTGATTTTTACAATAAATCTTGGAGGATTAAATGGAATTTACTGATTATAAAGTAAAAGATATCACGCTTGCGGACTGGGGACGTAAGGAAATTAATATTGCTGAGTCTGAAATGCCAGGTCTTATGGCACTAAGAAAAGAGTTTGGTCCATCTCAGCCACTTAAAGGTGCGAGAATTGCTGGTTGTCTTCACATGACAATTCAAACAGCTGTACTTATGGAGACTCTAGTTGCTCTTGGTGCTGAAGTAAGATGGTCTTCATGTAACATCTTCTCTACTCAAGATCACGCTGCTGCTGCTATGGCCGCTGCAGGAATTCCTGTATTTGCATGGAAAGGTCTTTCGGATGAAGAATTTGATTGGTGTATTGAAAAGACTCTTAAGTGGGCAGACGGTTCTCCACTAAACATGATTCTTGATGATGGTGGTGACCTTACAAATATGGTTCACGACAAATTTCCAGAAATGATCGAAGGAATTAAGGGTCTATCAGAAGAAACAACTACTGGTGTTCATAGATTATACGAAAGAGTTGAAAAAGGTACTCTTAAAATGCCTGCAATCAATATCAATGATTCAGTTACTAAGTCTAAATTTGATAACCTTTACGGATGTAGAGAGTCACTTGTTGACGGTATCAAGAGAGCGACTGATGTTATGATCGCTGGTAAAGTATGTGTTGTTGCTGGTTACGGTGACGTTGGTAAAGGTTCAGCTCAGTCTCTTAAAGGACTTGGTGGACGTGTTATCGTTACTGAAGTAGATCCAATCTGTGCTCTTCAAGCTGCAATGGAAGGTTTCGAAGTAATGCCAATGAATGATGCTGCTAAGCTTGGAGATATCTTTGTTACAACTACAGGTTGTTACGATGTTATCGCTGGTAACCACATTGATATGATGAAAGATAATGCAATTATCTCTAACATCGGTCACTTTGATAATGAAATCGCTGTTGCTCACTTAAACAACAACTACGATAAAGTAAATATTAAGCCACAAGTTGATCAGTATATCGCTAAAGATGGAAGAAGACTTATTCTTCTTGCTGAAGGTCGTCTTGTAAATCTTGGTTGTGCTACAGGGCACCCGTCATTTGTTATGTCTAACTCGTTCACTAACCAAGTTATGGCACAGATGGAGCTTTGGGATAATTCAGATAAGTATGAAAACAAAGTTTACATGCTTCCTAAGCACCTTGATGAAAAAGTTGCAAGACTTCACCTTGAAAGAATTGGTGTAAGACTTGATACTCTTACTAAAGAGCAAGCAGATTACTTATCAGTACCTGTAGAAGGTCCTTATAAGCCAAATCACTATAGATATTAATTAAAATTTCAACCTACGCATCTTTAACTAAAGGTGCGTAGGTTTTTTATGGATGAAGTTATGAAGATCTATATTGGCTGTGATCACGCAGCGTTCGAAGAAAAAGAAATCCTAAAAAAACACTTAACTGAGCTTGGTCACAATATTGAAGATATTGGGACACATGAAAATACTCGCTGCGATTATCCTGACTATGCAAGCGCCCTAACAAAGGGAGTAGTAAAGGATGGTGTTAAAGGTGTACTTCTTTGTGGTTCTGGCATTGGTGTATCAATGGTTGCAAATCGCTATAAGGGTTCAAGAGCAGCTCTTTGTAGATCTGAACTAGATGCAAGGCTTTCTGTTGAGCATAATAATGCCAATATTCTTTGCGTTGGTGCTAGAATAAATACAATGGATGAAATTGTTAAAATTACAGAAGCTTGGTTAGCTGCTGAATTTCAAGAAGGTCGTCACTCAGATAGAGTGGCAATGTTTAATGAAATTGGAGAAGATGTTTAATGTTTACGCTGGAAAGATTTACTTATGCTTTAGTACTTATATTCACTCTGACTGGAGTAATTGGTTCTCATATTGATGTTACATGGTACGAGGGAACCTTTGCGAGAGAAGATGGGTTTATAGAGTGGCTAACTGTTTTAGGCCTTCTTATTGGTAGTGTTCTTTGTTTTTATAGAATCTCTATTCTTAAGCCTTTTAGAGGAAAGCTATTTCTATTTTGTACTTTTGTATTAGGATGTCTCTTTTTCTTTGGTGCAGGAGAGGAAATCTCTTGGGGACAAAGAATATTTGGTATTCAATCATCTGACTTCTTTTTAACTCATAACTCACAAGGTGAAACAAACCTACACAACCTAATAGTAGGTGGAACAAAGATTAATAAACTAATCTTTGGTACAATTCTTGGTATTCTAATTGGATTCTACTTCTTAATTCTTCCTTTTCTTTATAGAAAGATTGAAAAAGTAAAAAATATAGTAAATGCAATGGGAGTTCCACTTCCTAAGTACTTCCACATAGGTGCTTATCTCTTATTAGTACTACTTGCTGAGTTTATCCAGGGTGGTAAGAAAGGTGAAGTTTTAGAGTTTGGTGGAGTTTGGATTTTCGTATTAATGACTTTTGTTCCTTTTAATAGAGAAATATTTTCTAGAAAGTCCTTTGATAGATAACTGATTATTTTACTCTTGATTTTCAGAGTCATGACACGCCTTTAAATTAAACGATACCATTAGGGTACTTATTAATTTAAAGGACGTAACATGAAATGGATTTCAATTTTCTTCTTATTTTTTTCACTTAAATCATTCTCAAGTATTCACGAAGCCGATTTATCAAAAGCTTCATTTCAAAAAATAGTCGATAGAAACCTGTCTCCAGATAGTGTTGAAACTCAACCCATTAGACGAAATGGTATTGTCATCAATGCTGTGATCTTAAAGAATGGTGTTGAAGAAATCGTTAAAGGTCTTCAGTTCGATATAGATAAAAGAGTCAATTGTGAGTCCGGTGATGATTTTAGAGTCTCTGCAGATCTAAGCTTAGATAAATTTAAATTGGTTGGAGATTGGAATAGAGAGTTTCAATTAGAGTTTGAAGGCAGCTGTAGTGATGCACATAAGCTTGTCTTCAACTATGATTCAACTGGTGGCGAATATTTTAAAATTAGAAATATTGCATATACTCTTTCAGAGAAATTAAAAGAAATAGATAGAGACTCTTTTATAAATGGAAAGATTAAAATCAAGTTTCCTGCTGGTGGTGATTACTATAATGGAACTGTTAATGTCACAAGGGGATATCAATGGGATGTGGTAGGACATGAAATAGGGCATGCTATATATTCTCATGCTCGTATTGGAAGAAGTGGGGGAGGCGCTCATAGAATCGATGAGTGCTATTCAAAAGAGCTTGCTCTTAGTGAAGGTTGGGCAAGTTTTTTCTCTGCCTGGGTCTCGGTAGATCTTAATGATCCAATGGCAAAGTTTGAATATATGGTCCCTCGAAGAGCTCCTCTTGAAATTGAACATGTTCCAAGTGATGTGTGTACAGGCCCTACTAATGAGTGGAGAGTGTATTCTTTTCTCTGGGACTTAATTGACTTAAATAATGATAACGAGCACCTAAGTATAAGTTTTAAAGAGCTATGGGACTTATCTTTTAAGAAGAACTTTCCTTCTATTTTAGAATTTAAAGATGAAATTTTAAAAAAAGGTTATGATCCAGTGATTGTAAATGTTGTTTGGAATCAGAATATAGAAGGTCTTTAGGCAAAATAAAGGCCTCTAATTAGAGGCCTAGTCTTTTTATAATCTTCCTATCATCTTGTTAAATCTAAGTCTTAAGACCGAAAATAAAGCTTCGAAGATAATCCCACCGGCCATCTTTGATTGGCCATCTCTTCTTTCATAGAAAGTAATTGGAACTTCTTTAACTCTTAATCCCTTACTCCAAACTTTATAATTTAACTCAAGTTGAAAAATATAACCTTTTGAAATGATATTATCTAAATCCAGAGATGATAGCGCCTTTCTAGAAAAACACTTAAATCCACCTGTAGTATCGAATACAGGGATATTAGTTACAAATCTTGTGTAGATAGAAGCTAGGTAAGAGAGAAGTAATCTTCTAAATGGCCAGTTGATGATTCTAATTCCATCAATATATCTAGATCCAATAACGAGGTCATTAGATTGAGCGGCCTCTAAGAGATCAGGAACTTGAGCAGGGTCATGAGAAAAGTCACAGTCCATTTCAAATACAAATTGATACTCTTTTTCAAGAGCCCATTTGAAACCAGTTACATAAGCTGTTCCTAGTCCAAGCTTTCCAGTTCTTTGAATCATATGTAACTGTTCTGGGT
Source organism: Halobacteriovorax sp. (assembly GCF_041587335.1). GTDB lineage: Bacteria > Bdellovibrionota > Bacteriovoracia > Bacteriovoracales > Bacteriovoracaceae > Halobacteriovorax. The sequence goes on along the minus strand of NZ_JBFGYP010000037.1, from coordinate 2,333 downwards.
AAGTTTCTTGAAACTTTTTAACTACATCAGCAGTTCCGTCTGGAGAGCCATCTTCAATAATTAAAAGATGAACACCCTTATGTAGATTAAAGAGAGTTGTAATCATTCTCTCAATATTGTCTATTTCATTATAAGTAGGGATAATAATCAGTGTTTGATCAAATGGTAACAAGTGTAACTCCAGCTAGTTGATTAGTTATTTATTCTTACATTTTGGGCATCTATTTAGCAATGACTCACGGTAGAGATTTGAGGATTTGTAGAAAATATCCATTGCTTTTTGACCTGCGTTAGACTGAATTAGCCACGAAATTTTTTTTATTGTGGGATTTAGAGTGATCAAGTACTCAATAACTTTAGGACCTTTTAGTACTTGATCTGCCTCTATAAGAAGATGGACCTCTTTTTCACATTCTAAACGATTGAGAATAGGGAAGTTTTCATAAACCTCTTCCTCTTTAAGAGATATAAGCTCTATATGTGATGTGGAATCCATTCTTTTAATTGTAGAAGCAAATCTCTCACATAGAGAACATTCACTGTCATAGATAAGTATTGGTGAAAAGCTTTCACTTGTTGATTGCACTTCCATGTGTTCCTCAGATTACTTTATGTATTCTAGCCTTCTCCAGCCTGAGACTTGATATCTTCTAGAAATAATATCAAAGATTTTTCTGTCACTATTGTTAGATATTTGTGCCTTTCCTTCTGCTTGTTGAGCAAACTTTAGTACGGCCTGATTATTCTTTTTCATTTTTTTCTTCTTAAGACCTAGTCTTGAAAGAAAGTCGGGTTTCTTCGTTTTTGTTTTTTTATTGTTTGAGTTGATTCCATCTCCACCTGAGAAAGTGAGGACATTGTTTTTCTTTTTGGATTTACCAGAGATTGAATATCTTCTTGTTGATCCCTTAATGCCTCCAGTGAATTTTTGAGCTGTTTTTGTTTCGGAAGGTGAGAGAGTTGTCGTTGCAACCTTTGTTGATAGATTTGCTGGCATACCCATATCCTGAAGCAGTTGAGACTCTTCTTGCTGAGATTGAGTTAAAATAACATTTGGTTCTAGCTCTACCTTACTATCTAATTGTTTTAATTTAGCTAGGGCATTGCTAACACTTGTTTGGGCCGAAGTTAAACTTCCCGATGTTAACTCCCCATTGGCCATAGTACTAAAGTTACTGATTGCCGGATTACTTGTGAGACTCGTTCCTCCAAAACCAGAAATTGTAGTCATAACTTTCTTACTAATACAAGTATCAGTCTGAGCACAAGTACAACTAGGGTCATCTTGAGCATTTCCATCTACACAAGTTGTTCTCTCTGAAGTCGCAGCAATTGAAGCACTACTCATTTCTGGCTGACAATATGTTTGATAATCTGCTCTTGTTTTTGAACTTTCTTCAGTACAAAAACATAGCTTGTCTGTAATTGGGTTACAGTCACCCTTGCTAGGCATTTTATCTGCAATTGCTTTTGTCTTATCAGCGTAGTCTTCATGGGCCTTTATCTGATTCATATAGAAAGTTGTGAGTAGGGCCGAAGCACCGAGCTTTAAAAGGTTACTTGTACTTTTAAATGTACCATCTGGAGATGCCATCATCGCCACATAACAAGCTGTACCAGCTCCCCATCCTGTTGTTTGAATCTTTGCGGTCTTTGCTCTACTGTCATGATTTGCAGCGGCTTTTAGTAAAGAGTCTCTCTGAGCAGTATCTTCACTTGTAGGAAGATTTGTTATTGAGTCCTGTTCTGTCGTTGTATTAAGCATTGCAATTGCTTCTGTAGCTACCGGAATATATTTACAATAGTCTTTTTGCTTATCTTCTTTTCCATTGGGGTTAGTATTATTGCCAGGAGGCTGATCACCTGAACTAACTGTATCTGTTGACCCCTCGGCAGGCGCATCAGTAGTAGCATCATTTACTCCCTCTCCAGCTGTACTTGAAGTTTCGCCTGTTTCTTTACTTAGCTTATCGAGGTCGCCCCCTGCTGTTGACATTATCATTACATAAGCTTTTGATAAGGCACTGACCATGGAGGAGCTTAGACCTAGAAACTTTGGGTCGGCCTTATTCCCAAGACAGGCATCTTCTGTATCACCGTCTGCTGTGCACTCTTCTTCATATATTCTTTGAGCCTTTTCATTGTGAACAAAATTTTCAGACTCATCTTTTTGCTGATCAGTTAGATTCTCGGTGTCGACATTACTTCCGTATTGAGTGTCCATTATGGCCTGAGCACAAATATTTGTGGTGAATACTAAAAAGATTATACTTAAAAAGAGCTTACGCTTCATTGCCATTTCCTTATTTCAATACTTTATCATTTTACCACGA
>NZ_JBFGYP010000036.1:0-25188 GCF_041587335.1 Halobacteriovorax sp. | reverse complement strand
GATAATGCCTGACTATCTTTTATATTCTCTTCTTTAGAATAATCGATCATGGATTTCATCCAGTTTAGGTCTGCACCTGCACAAAATGATTTTCCTGCCCCAGTAAGAACAACAACTTTAACAGTCTCATCGCTACTAATTTCGCTAAACTTCTTTGTTAGAGCTGTAATTAAATCGTCATTAAAAGCATTATGAATTTCTGGACGATTTAGAGTAACTGTTGCTACTCCTTGCTCATCACATTCATATAAGTATAATTCACTCATAAACTTCCCTACATTCTAAATACGCCAAACTTAGTGTCAGCGATTGGACTATTTAAAGAAGAACTAATAGCAAGACCTAAAATATCTCTCGTATGGGCAGGATCTATAATTCCATCATCCCAAAGTCTTGCAGTTGAGTAGTATGCACTTCCTTCTTTTTCATATTTATCTAAGATAGGTTTTTCAAATTCCGCAACCTCATCTTTAGTCATTTCGGTTTTTCCGCGGGCCCTTAGACCATCTTGTCTAACAGTAGAAAGTACACCTGCGGCCTGTTCTCCACCCATTACTGAAATTCTCGCGTTAGGCCACATCCATAAGAACCTTGGCTGATACGCTCTACCACACATTCCATAGTTACCAGCTCCAAAAGAGCCACCAATAATAACTGTGAACTTTGGAACTTCTACAGTAGAGACGGCCGTAACCATCTTAGCACCATGCTTTGCGATACCTTCACTCTCATATTGTTTACCAACCATGAAACCTGTAATATTTTGTAAAAACACGAGAGGGATTTTTCTTTGTCCACAGAGCTCAATGAAGTGAGCACCTTTTTGTGCACTCTCGCTGAATAGAATTCCGTTATTTGCAACGATCCCTACTTGATGACCATGAATTTTAGCGAACCCTGTAACAAGTGTTGTTCCATACTTTTCTTTAAATTCATGAAACTCAGAACCATCTACTATTCTAGAAATAATCTCTCTTATATCGAACGGCTTCTTAGTATCGTGAGGAAGTATTCCATATATTTCTTCTATACTTTCCTTAGGCTCACTAAAAGACTTTACTTCTTTTTGACCAGCAAGTGCACCAAGTGAAGTGTAGTTTAAATTCTCTACAATATTTCTAGTGATAATAAGCGCTTCTTCTTCATTTTCAGCATAGTGATCGGCCACACCTGATTCATGAGTATGTACATAAGCACCTCCTAAATCCTCAGCAGTAACTTCTTCGCCTGTTGCAGCTTTTACAAGAGGTGGACCACCAAGAAAGATTGTCCCATTACCTTTAACGATAACTGACTCATCTGCCATAGCTGGAACATAGGCTCCACCAGCAGTACAAGAACCTAGAACAACAGCAATCTGAGGGATACCTTTAGAAGACATCTGGGCCTGATTGTAAAAGATTCTACCAAAGTGATCTCTGTCAGGAAAAACTTCATCCTGCATAGGTAGAAAAGCTCCACCTGAATCAACTAAGTAAATACAAGGCAGTCTATTCTCTAGAGCAATCTCTTGAGCTCTTAGGTGTTTCTTAACAGTCATAGGAAAGTAAGTCCCGCCTTTAACTGTTGCATCATTAGCAACGAACATACACTCAACACCATGCACACGACCAATCCCACAGACAACACCAGCACTTGGAACATCTGTTTCGTACATACCATTTGCGGCAAGGCTTGAGAGTTCAATAAATGGAGAACCTTCATCTAAGATTCTATCTATTCTTTCTCTTGGGAGAAGTTTCTCTCTATCGTGGTGGCGAGTAACATATTTTTCGCCTCCACCTTTTTTGACCTTATCGATTTGTTCTAAGAACTCGTCTCTAAGCTTTAAGTGAAATTCTTTATTCTCTTTGAAGTCGACACTGTTAGTGTCAATTTGGGAGCTTAATACATCCATTTTTGAATCCTAATTTATGATAAAAAAGTCTTATCATATTAGTAAGATATAGGCTGTTCTTCAAGGCGATCAGAGTCAATGACTCCATGCGTACTCATGGATTTAGTAGAATTTCTATAAATTTAAAAGGTTTTGACAGAATTTAGCTCCTGTAGAGACAAATTCCATATCAAATTGAGATCTTCTTTTTACGGAATACTGTGTCAATCCAAAGAGAAACTTAGAAAATGTATTTATCCAAGGAGTTTCAGATTTAACAGAATATGGGTTGAACTTCTTCTTCAAGCTTTCATATGGAAGGTAATATTTAGAGATTGCCTCAACAAGAGGTTCTTCAAACCAGAGGTCTACTGCCATTTTTTTATCTTTAATACTAGGGCAGCCCTCTATAAAAACTTTTGAAAGATTTTCTTTAACTGTTTTTCCCTGACTAATAATTAAAGACCTTACTAGAGATTGCATTAGTAATTCTTCATCGATCATTCCAGCTTGCTTAATCGGGTTAACCCTAAAGATAACTCTACCTCCTTGAACAGCTATTGAAGGCTTATCAGTTCTAGGCCACCAAACAAGCTTAACTCTACCACCTTTAATCTTACTCGTAGGGAGATTAAAAAACTTATCCAATTTTTTGATATTTCTTGTGAGTCTAGATTTTTTGATAAGTTTAGATAGCCTTTTCGCTTCAGACTCTAAAAGAGAGCTTTCTTTAACAATGGTAGATATATTCTTTTTAAAGTGCTTGTAAACGAGAACTAGTTCTTTTATATCTTCAACTTCCATCCTTTTTTTCTTTTTTAAAGTCTTTAGTGCTTGATCAATTGTCATTGAGCTAGCAAAAGTTCTAGCAATTATATCAGAAGATAATTCACTCTCTGAAAAGATTGAATTTTCGGCCTTTGGATACTCTCTATGATATTTTTCTCTTATTGCTTTATATTTTTTCAACATTTCTTTATCAGCATTTGATAAACCAAATGTATTTTCATAATACTCTCGGTACTCTATAGGAGTTCCAATTTTCCACTGGGAGATACCATCGACTATTTCAAAAACATCAAAGGCCTCTGTGTATACAATAAATTTACCTCTAGCACTTGCACTAAAGCTTACACTGAAACAAATAAATAATGTGACCAACTTTATTAGCATAATACCTACTGTCTATAATGCTGCTTTTAATGCATTTAGAATACTCATCTCATCTTTAATTGTACTCTTAAAGAATTCATCTTTCCCCTGAACCTTATCTGGGTGAAAGACTGTAGAAAGCCTCTTAATTTCTTTTCTTATCTCTTTAGCAGGCACATCTTTGTAGTCTTTCCCTGTGATATTCTTAAGTATATTTCGCACTCCTGCAATACTACTGTATGTGTACCCCTTGGCTGCATCTGTAGGTAGTTTTTTAACAATTGAGTGATTTTCTAAAATATATTTTGAAACTTCACTCTTTGTTTTAAATACTTCATTATTCGCAGCTGTATTTGCACTTTGCTTATTATTCTGAGTTCTAGAGTTTGCCTTCGCCTTAGCTTGCGCATCTGCTTTTGCTTTTGCTTCTGCATCAGCTTTTGCCTTTGCCTCTGCTTTTACTTTTGCCTCAGCTTCCGCTTTAGCTTTTACATCTGCATCGGCCTTAGCTTTAGCGTCAGCTTTCGCCTTTGCTCTTTCTTTTGCTTTCGCTCTTGCTTTAGTACGGTGATATGAACCAGTATTAGTGTTATCTTTAGTATATTTTTTAGGACTAGAGCTTGTAGACCTAGATCCTCTCGCACTCTTTCTTCTCGCAGAAGGAGACTTCTTAACTATAGAAGTTCCAGTTGTTTTTGGAGTATATACACTCACAGATTTTGAACTTTCTTTCACAGTAACATTTGGTTTAGGAAGAAAGCGCGTTGAGCTTGGAATTTCAGAAGACTTATCAGCGATGCGTAGTGGTACCTCTAGAATATCTGAAGCAATACTTGCATTATCTGAAGACTCACTCACTATAGCAATTCCTTTCCCGGCAGCTGTTGCAGACCTAGTTAGAAATGCTAGAGGTTGAACTAAAGCAGCACCACCGGCAATTAATGCGTCTGTTTTCTTATCATCGGCCTGATCAGTATTTTTAGTATGCTGATCTACGCTAATAGACTCTGTAGCAAAACTACTACTTGAAGCATCGCTTGTTTGGCTTGCATCCATATAATTACTAACGGCCATCGCTCCTTCAGCAACAATAAGAGAACTAGAAGCTGCCGCTAACCCTACTCCAATCGGAGACCCTATTCCTGTTGCTACTAGTGCACCAGAAACGACAAGACCAGCACCTCCTGCTGTAACTTCACCAATTCTCCATAGTTCATCACTTGAGTAAACATCAAGAGATTCTTTACATAGATATGTAGCATATACATTTTGTAAATCAGGGTTTGAATTTGATTTCTTTAAAAAATTTCCTAAAAGGTAAGGTCTATACTTTATTAAGTCATGAATACTATCTTGGACATCACCTTCATTTCTCACTTTTACAAGATCATTATAGTCATCAAGTTCATCAAGCATTAAATCTTTGTAGTCATCCATTGCTTCATTAATATCGTCTATCCCAACAGGAGTAAAAGCAATATTATCAATTTTCCCTTCTGCACATCTCTCAGAGATTTCACCACTAAAAGGAAAGATATCACTTCTAAAATGATCAGTGGCCATAATACGAGATATATTCATTTGATCTGATTCAAGAAAATCCTTATATACTTCTGTCATTTTGACTTGAGTTTCATCGTAGTAAGCTTGTTCAGATTCTGTATTAGTAAAGAGTCCCTCTTCAATGCGAGAGTTCTTATCTTTTGATTTAGTACGTCTTGTGTATTCTGTATTAATATTTTGGCAAAGAGAGTTAATCTTATTTGAAAAATCATTAAGATTTCTAACCATTTGATCTTTGTTAATTTTGGTTTTACTTAATGAGCCCTTATCTTTTGCCCTCTTAAAATCATTCAAAGATTTCTCTATGTTTTCTTTATAAGGAGATGCTTTAAGCCTAGGAAAGCGTGAAAGGACAGCATTTATATTTATTGGTTCATCAAATTGATCCATAGTAAATAATAGATTCTTAAGAGTTAGCTCTACCCCATCATTCACAGAGTCACTTAAAATTTCTTTAGGAAAAATTTCGTTAGATACATTATCAAAACCAGAAACAAGACTTTCTAGTTCTTCAGAGCTAACACTTGTATCGACTTCATCGGTTGAACATTTACCATAAGCAACCATCTGATCAAGAGAGTCTCTTCGACTTGCGAAGAACTCTGAAAATACTCCATCCTTTGATGACTTATAATCCTTTTGGCATCTATCTAAAATCCCAAGTGCTTTATTAACTTTGGCAGCAGTAATTTTTTGGGCCTCTACCAACTCTACTTCATCTTCTTCTACATCTTCAACAATTCCAGCAAGTCTTTCTCTTAGAGCATCACATGTATAGTTATGGTCATAATCTTCACCAGGTCTATAAGTCTCTACACAAAATTGTTGAACATTTTTACGATACTCATCTAAGAGTGCAGGATTATCTTTTAAGAATTGCTCGCTATCTCTTAACTCTTTAGAACCTTTAGTTTGATCAACACATTTCTGTGTTAGCTTCTTATAAGTTCCATTTGTGTTTATACACTTTCCTTTTCCTTTAGTATCAGCTCCAAAAAGGATTGGGTTACATCTAAATTTTCCGGAATCACCACAAGAGTTATAAGTAAAATCTATAATCTTACTACAACTCTTAGGTGCTGCATTCTTATTCATCTTACACTGAACATTTGAGGCCCATGTTGTATTCCCGTGAGTCATGGGAGATTTACAAACCTCTCCATTCATCTGGCTAGGCCAACCACCAAAGAAACACTTACTATCATCAGCGTAAGCGACAGAGAGAAATAGCTTTTGAAGTTTAACAAAACTAGATTCTTCATACTTATTATTTTTTTCAATATCTTTAGAGAACTCAACATATGCATTTCTGATCATCCTTATATGATGAATATTAAGCTTCTTATCCTTAAAGCTAGGAAGCTCATAGGCCATTGATTGAGTCGAAAATATTAAAAGTGCTAAATATATCAGTAGTTTCATACTAATATTATCGGTTATTATCGGAATAAACTTGATCGTTTTAAATAACTGTTTTTACTAAGATTCTGATTTAATTTTAGTAAGATGCGCCTTAATAGTTTTAATAGCGTAAGTCCTTAGGCTTGGGTTAAGCTCTGAGTAGATTATATCTAACAACTCATCTTCAGCATGACCTAAAGATAGAAGCTCAATGATCTTTTCTTCTCTCATCTTTCTATGCTTTAAGGTTGCCTCTAACTTATAGACTCCGCCAATAGAAATTCCATGAGATGGAATTATAAACTTTGGAGATAGTTGAATGACTCTCTCTAATGATTGGTAATACTTTTTCATATCCCCTTCTGGAGCTCCAATAACAACAGTACCTACAGTTTGAATTAAGTCGCCAACTAGGAACCAATTTAAATTATCTGGAGCTAGTGCCAACTGCCCCTCATCATGACCTGGAACTTCGTATATATTAACACTACTTCCTAGTGAAGTAGTGAGAGTATCACCTTCTTTATAGTATTTAAGATCTATACTTTTAAAGTAATCGGCTCCATGTCTCTTTAAGATTCTTTGATGAGTATCTTTACTTAGTCCAATTGATACATTGTACTTAGTAGCAATCTCTACTGCATGTTCGTGGTGATCAGGGTGATGATGAGTTAAAAACACTTCATCAACTTTATATTTACTAAGGTAGTTTAGTAACTTTGATAATTCCTCTTCATCTCTTGGAGATGGATCAATGAGAACACAGTGATCATCACCAATGAGAAAACAATTTGTTCTGTTGGCCGGTGGAAACGTATGCGATAAAGGAAGAAACTGCTTTACTCCATAGATACTTTCAATCATTGGAACTTCTGTTTCAGGATCATAATCTAAAGATAAATCTAAGACTTCAGAAAAGTTAATATCCTTTGCCAAATTCTCGAATAATTTAACTGTTGGAGGAACTGCTAAAATCTCCCCTCTTCTATAAGAGTCCAAGATATCATCTGCATTTTCCCATGAAGAAGACATGGCCTCTCCGGAATCAACTTCAAAGTCAATCGGAGACTTAAGCTCTATTCTAAGAAAGTGAGTTTTAAACCTATATGGATTGAACTCAGGAGTTATAGCAATACCAACATCTTTAATAGATATAATACTATCTGTGCTTCCACATAGATCAAAGTTAAGCTCTTCTTTCATCTCACGAGAGAGAGCACTATATAAATAATTTGGCAGCTCTCCAAAGACGCTAGGAACCTCAATCTCACTCGTGTGATCTTCTTTATCAACCTTTCCACCAGGAAATGCTGTGTAGCCAGGAAATGCTTTAAGATAGTTCTGCCTTCTTATTGAAAAGACCTTCTCACCACTTGTAAAAATAGCACTTATTGACTCACGCATATCTAGTAACTCGTATTCATTTTTTCATTAGATTTTTTGTAACGAACTTCTCTATAACCTTTTATGTTTTCAAGTTTCTTCATTGCAGAATAACTAGGTGTTGTTGAAGAAACTTCTTTCATAAGTTTTTCACGAACTTCAGTGTTAATCGCTCTTTCAGTTCTATGCCAAGCAGGCATTAACATTCTCAAGATACGAAGATGCCTCATAGACTTTAGCATCCAAGGCTTAGGGCTAATATCAAACTCAATCTTCTTTCCAAAAATATCAAAACCAGGTCTATTGATAAATACTTTCTTATAACTCTTACCAAGAGTTGAGTACGCTTTTTCATCTTCCTCACGTTGCATTGGACTAACCATTAAGTGAGCAACGTATACTTCATCTTTTACCCAATAAGTTCTTGCAAGAGTTCTAAGAGCAAGCTCTTGGTTTTCTAAGTCAACACTCTCCTTAATTAAAAGTGCATTCTGCAGAAATTCTTGAACATCTGTACCTCTATTGAAGATGTACATGTCATGTAGATAAGTAGCGAGGTAATTACTTTTTATCTCAGGGAACATTTTATCGAGTCTTTTGAATGTACTATTAAATAGATCAACAAATGTATCTTTGTTTTGCCATGGTAAAAATGATTGTCTAATACTCTGTTCTAACAAAGCAAAATGGTTAAACTTAGATGTTTTCTTTTGAAAATACTGATCTTTAACTGACTTATCACCATTAACAAATACTTTTCGACCAAGGTTGAAGGCCAACCAATTGGTTTCAACTTCACCTTTTTTAATAGCACTAGAAAATGCTTCTTTCATATTTTCAAGAGTGAATGGAAGTCGTCCACTTTGAAAGGCAATACCTAAAATCATTGCTGAAGCATAAACACTCTTTCCTAGAATATCATCACATAGCTCTTTCATTGAAGCGAGATACACTCTTTCGCCAAGATTATCTTGTAAACTCTTTCTTAGCTCTGCTTCAGTTAGAGTTGGAGCGATCTCACCATTATCAAGTAGTATTGAAAGAGGAATTTGAAACTTCTTATCAATAATTGCAAGAGATTCATCACCTAAGAAATGTAATTGTCCACTCGCATCTAAAAGATCAGGAGAGACAAGAAGGTCGGCACTATGCAGAGGTGTAACAGCACCTCTAGAGAGTCCCTTTCTATATATTGATAAATGTCCAGTCACATTACCATTTCTTTGAGCGAGTCCTTTTTGATCCATAAATTTAAAGTCTAGATCATCTCTTCCATTCATAGATTTTGCAGCATGAGAAAGGACTCTTGAAATTGTCGTAACACCTGATCCACCAACACCAGTAACAACCATTCTCCAATCTTTACCTGAAGAGATATCTTCAAAGCTCTTACTAACTTTTGGAAGTTCAATTGAAGAGTCATCAAAAGATATTTCTTTTGTACTCTTATATTTAGTTGGATGATAATCAGCAACTTCAACAAGCTCAAAACTAGGACATGCTTTAATTTTTGTACAGTAACTATCAGCTACACATATTTGAGGATCTATTGAAACTTTTGATCCATAGGCATCATGAATTTGAGTTAAACCAGGACAACCAGTATTTTCTACACAGGCCCTACAGTCTTCACATACAGAAGTATTTATTTGATAGAATGACTTTTTCTCTACAGTCGCTCCTGTACCTGTCGCCTTTCGCTCTTTTGCCTTCATTCTTCCATGATACGTCAGTCCACACTCTTTATTAGAGACAATAACCTTAACTCCAGGTTTATGAACATAATCAATCAACAGGTTCTTATAGAAATATCTATCACTTGGATTAATATCAATCGCTTCAGTTACGCCTAGGCCTTTAACAACAGAGAGCATATTCTGTCTTGGTCGCTTAACACCCTCAACAGTAATTCCAGAAGCAGGACTCATTTGGTGACCAGTCATGGCCGTATTGTCATTATCTAATAGGATATAAGTTATATTGTGACCAATTTGAAGTGAGTTAGAAATATCAGTTAGCCCAGAGTGGAAGAATGTTGAATCTCCCATAAGAACAACTGAAGGATTATCAGAGAAAATATCAACACCTGCTCCTAAAGCTCCCCCCTGTCCCATTGCAGATAAGTTATGCATCTCTTTGAATGGAGGTAAAAAAGAGAGTGAGTAACAACCTACATCACCATGTGAAAGTAAGTTTAAACCCTCTTGATCTTTAAGAACTTCTCTTAAATCTTTAAGAAGTGATAAGGTTTCTCTATGTGGACATCCTGGACAAAAAGTAGGAAGTCTTCTTGGAAGATCTAGGCCAAGAGAAATACTCTCATGCTTTAAATCTTTACACATATTAATATCAAGTAAGTTAAATAACTCTTTTGTTTTATCTCTTACAATTTCAAAACTTAATCCACCGTGAGCAGGAAATCCTTCCGAATCATTAAACTTCTTACCATGGATTTTAATATTTACATCATGTTCAACACAGAATGATTTTAGCTCGTTCTCTAGGAATCCTCTTTTTTCTTCTACTATAATAAGAGTATCTAATCCCTTTAGGTACGGTAGTAGTTGTTTAGTAATTAGAGGATATGAACAAGCAACTTTATAAAGACTAAAGTGATCTAGTAGTGCTCCCTCTTCTAAGACTTGCTTAAGAGTTTCAAAAACAACACCAGTTGAGATAAACCCAACCTTAGCATCCTCTTTTCCAAATACTTGATCGAGAGATAATTCAGCTAAAACTTTTTCTACCTTAGGGAACCTATCATTAATCATCGAAACATCTGCTTTCAACGAGTTAGGTGGAACCATTACGTTTTTAGACAAGTCAAAAGTAGCTGGGTCTAAAGTAACAATGTCACCATTAATTTCTTTTGCTTCACCAACTTCAACACGTCCCCCACCTTCTGCCATATAGGTAGTAAGGAGAAGTCCTTGATAAACAGAAGTTCTTTTTGAAATTTCGAGAGCAATCTTCATCCAGTCTTTCAACTCTTGAGGCGTAGAAGGTTCTAAAAATGGAATATGTAAATGCTTATAAAGATACCTTGAGTCAGCAGGTGTTGATGTTGACATCGACCATGGGTCATCGCCTACAACGATTACAACACCAGGATAAATCTCTTCTCCAGTTTCAGGGTCTATCTTAACCTCACCTGGATTAGCAAAGTTACCAACAGAGAGAGCATCTGAAGCAACGTGCAATCCCATGGACTTCATTGCAACTAAACAATCTTTACCTGCTTGTTTACAACCAGACGCCATAGCGGCAGCATTGGCCTCAGAGTTAGCAATAGAAACTCGTATGCCTCTGTTATGAAATTCATCCTTTCTTTTATAGAGAATATTGAAGTAGTCAGCTAGCGGTGATCCTGGGTAACCAGTATAGAGATTAAATCCAGCTTCAAGGCCACCCTGAACAATGAGTTCATTGCCGTTTAATATTTCTATAGACATATTTATTTCCTAAATCAGTTGTTTTTTTGAGCACAGTATAAGAAAGAAGAAGGCTATTTGTCACTTCTTGTGTATATCAGGTCGTGTCATAGAGAGATCGTAAGACGCTGAAATAGCGTAAAAAACATTAAAATAGCCTTCTTTAGAAAGACTTTTCACAATTAGAAAGAAAAGTGCGTCATTTCACCTCAACGCACCTTGAAACTCCATTATTTCTATACCAAAATAGCCCATAAAAATAACTTATAAATAAGGGGCGCCTAGTGTCTAATAATACTCAATCAAAAATCAATGATAAGAACCCTCTTGGGATTATCGCTATCGATCACCTTGAATTTACATGTGGTACTTTAGAGACTCCTACAAAAGATCTATTCTATAAATTCGGTTTTTCTAAAACTTACGAAAATCAAGAAAAGTACTCTGAGCTATATTCTCAAGGTCAAGTTAGATTCTTACTAGTTTCAGATAACAACCCTACTTCACATACAACAACATACTTCAAAAATCATGGGGAGGGAGTTTCAACAATTTCTTTTCTAGTAGAAGACTGTAAGCATGCAATTAAAACTGCAGTTGAAAGAGGCGCAGAAATGATATCTGACGCTAAAACTGTTGAAACAGAAGAAGGAACATTTATAACTGCATCAATCAAAGGTTTTGGTGATGTGATAAATGAATTTGTACAAAGACCAAATTCACACTTTCGTCCGGGATATAAAAAATTAGAAAGTGACCCTAAGGCGCAACCTCTTACAAACAGGGTTGCTAGAATTGACCACCTTACAAATAATGTCCCTAAGGGAGAGATGGAGAAGTGGGTTAAATTCTATCAAGATATCTACGGAATGGTTCAAACAAGATACTTTGATATTAAAGGAGCTAAGACAGGCTTAAACTCAAAAGTTGTTCAGCTTGAGAATAGTTCTGTCATTATTCCTATCAATGAGCCTGAAGTTGATAATGGAAAGTCACAAATTCAAGAATTCCTTGACCTACATAAAGGATCTGGAGTTCAACATATCGCTCTTACTTGTGGAAAAATCCTAAGCACAGTTCCAGAGCTAATTAAAAGAGATATTTCTTTCTTAGATATACCTAGCTCATACTATGAGATGATTCCATCTCGTGGAATAAACGTAGAAGAAGACCTTAAAGATCTAGAGGACGCAAAGCTTCTAGTTGACGGTGATTCTGATGGTTATCTTATACAGAACTTCACTCAAACTTACGTAGGGCCTCTCTTCTTTGAATTTATCCAAAGAAAAAATAACGATGGATTTGGAGAAGGAAATTTCCAGGCCCTATTTGATGCAATCGAAAGAGATCAAGTTGCAAGAGGATACCTGGAATAATATGAGCGATTTAATTACGACACACCCATTTAATAATGATCTAAGAGTTGCACTTTTAAAGCTCAATAGGCCAAAAGCGCTAAATGCTCTAACAACTGACCTGCTACAGGAAATTGTTAATGAGCTTAGAAGACTTGAAGACTTACCAGAAGTAAGGTGCATTATCATTACAGGTGATGATAGGGCCTTTTCTGCTGGAGCTGATATTCTTAAAATGTCTGAATTAACAGCAATGGATCAACTAAACGATAAAAGACTTAGGCTTTTAAAAGAGTTCTCACTTATAACTAAACCAATAATTGCTGCCGTAAATGGTTTCGCTCTTGGCGGAGGTCACGAGCTTTCTATGGCCTGTGACTTTGTAATTGCAGGTGACAATGCTAAATTTGGGCAACCAGAGATAAATATTGGAACAACTCCTGGAGCTGGTGGAACACAAAGACTAACAAGAGCTGTTGGAAAAAACAGAGCAATGATGCTTGCTCTAACTGGTGAAATGCTTACAGCGAGAGAAGCTCTAGCTTGTAATCTAATAGCTAAAGTTGTCCCATCAATGGCCCTTCTTCAAGAAACATTTGAAGTTGCTAAAAAGATCGCTGACAAATCACCTGTAGCAACAAAGTTAATTAAAGACTCAATCAATAAATCTCAAGAGATGTCACTAAGTGATGGGATTGAGTATGAAAGAAGAAATTTCTATCTAACATTTGCTTCAGAAGATCAAAAAGAAGGAATGAAAGCATTTCTAGAGAAGAGATCACCTGAGTATAAAGGAAACTAAATGAGCGACTACTCATACATTATTTACAACGTTGAAAATCAAACAGCGACTATAACAATAAACCGTGAAGAAGTTTATAATGCATTAAACGCTGATGCTAAATATGAAATAGTTAAGGCCATTAGAACTGCTAATAAAGATAAAGATGTTAGATCTATTATTCTAACAGCAAAAGGTAAGGCCTTCTGTACTGGACAAGACTTAAATGACCGAAGTGTACAGGCCGGAGAAAAGCCTGTAGATCTTGGTAATACTCTTGAAACAGAGTGGAACCCTCTTGTTCAAACTATAAGAGAATCTAAAAAGATAGTAATTGGAGCAATTAATGGAGTCAGTGCTGGAGCAGGACTATCAGTTGCCCTAGCCTGTGACTACATTGTAGCTACTCCAGGAATCAGATTTATTTCAGGTTTCTCTAAATTAGGACTAGCTCCTGATGCAGGTAGCTCTTTCACATTTACAAGAGCATTAGGTCAAAAAAGAACATTGGATTTCTTTTTATTTAATGAGCCTCTTTCATCTGAAGATTTAGTAGAGGCCGGACTTATCAACCTTGTTTCTGAAGAACTATTAGAGAAAGCAAATGAGATTAGTTCAAAAATAAACGCTATGGCACCAAATTGTGTTGAGCTAATCAAGAAGAACATTCAATTAGCGGCAGAAAGTACATTTAAAGAAAGTATTAATAACGAAATATATGCTCAAAGATTTCTTGGAAATTCAGAAGACTACAAAGAAGGTCTTACTGCATTTTTTGAGAAGAGAGCACCAAATTTCAAAGGAAAATAGGAAGAGATTATGACAACAGCAAGAGAATACACTCCTGAGCAAAAAGCTCTTTTTGAAGAAATTAAAAATGGAAGAACATTTGATAAAGATCAAGAGCTTCCAGAGTTTTACAGAAAACACTTAACGAATCTACTTTGGATGCAAGGTGACTCAGAGTATTCAGGTGCAATGGGATACATGCCTTGGATTGAGAAGGCTCCTACTCTTAGAGAGAAAGTTATTGTTGCCCAAATCGTAAAAGATGAAATGAGACATGCTTCAGTTATATACAAGATTCTAGAAGACCTAGGTCACGATACAATGTCACACGTTGAAAAAACTCAACTAGAATATAAGCTTGAAGAAGATGAGATCAACATTGGTTTTAAGCGTATTAAAGATGACTACAGAGTAAATATCTTCTATTACAACATTAACTACTGGACAGATTTTATTCTATTTAATTTCTTAATGGACAGAGCAGCAGGTCACCAACTTGAAGATACACTTCAATCAAGTTACCTACCGTGGAAAAAAGGAATTGAAGGAATCTATAAAGAAGAAGTAATGCACTTAACTCACGGTGATAAGTGGGTAAAGATTCTTGCAAAAGAGCAAGATGATAAGAAGTTCTTACAGGAAAGACTAAACCTATGGTGGCCAAGAGTAATGAACGTATTTGGTTCAACTAGAGGTGCAGCAAATGATCTTTACGTAAACCTTGGTCTAAAAGCTAGAACAAATGGTGAAGTAAGAGATGCATTTGTTAAAGAAATTCAAGTTCTTTGTGATGAAGTTGGTCTTGTTATACCTGAGTATAAAGAAGAAGATCAGCCTAAAAGAGATTAAGGAATTTTATGACACTTAATTCAGTACTAATCGTTGGTGCAGGAACCATGGGGCGAGGAATCGCTCAATGGTTCGCTCAACAATCTGTAAAAGTACAACTACTAGATAGTAATGATGCTGTCGTAAAGACGGCCATTGATTCTATAAAAGCATCTTGGGATAAACTTCAGGCCAAAGGTAAATTTACTGAAGCAGAAGTAAATACCTTCAAAGAGTCACTTGAAGCTAGTAACTGGGAAAATATCAAACCAGAAACAAATCTAGTAATAGAAGCAATCATTGAAAATCTAGAAATTAAAAACTCTGTATTTGAAAAATTAGATAAGATCTGTAATCCAGAAACAATCTTTGCTTCAAACACAAGTTCAATACCAATTTCAAGCCTTGCTAAGTCTCTACCTCTAGAAAGAAGAGAGAGATTTCTAGGACTCCACTTCTTTAACCCTGCTCCTATTATGAAGCTTGTTGAAGTGATCAAAGGACATTGGACAAAAGAAGAGCTTATTTCTGAGTTCTCGACATGGTTTACTGAGCACAAAAAAGAAGTTGCCATCTGTAATGACTCCCCAGGATTCATTGTAAATAGAGTTGCTAGAAACTTTTACGGAGAATCACTTCGCGTAGTAAACCACTACGATGTCGAAAAGATGAGAGAAGTTGATAATGTACTGAAGAAGTGTGGCGGTTTTAGAATGGGACCATTTGAATTAATGGACTTAATTGGAATTGATATCAACTACTCTGTTACAGAATCTGTGTGGAATAGTTTTTATAATGAGCCAAGGTTTGCCCCACACCAATTACAAAAGAAGATGGTCGATAGTGGTCGCTTAGGAAAAAAGACAAAGGGAGGATTCTATGACTATGAATAGAAAATTCCTCGTCCTAGCGACAAAGAACCACCCACTGTACTCTACTCTTAAGAATTTAGATGTTGAATTCTATGACTTAGAGTCACATGCACCTTTTGAAGAGAAGTGGTCTCACTACAGAGAATGTGATCTAGTTCTAGATTTTACAGTAATTTCACCAGATAAGAAATTAGAGTTACTAAAGCATTTAAATATACAATTTGATTTCCCAATTGTAAGTGATCTTACAACTTATTGGGGAGAGCTTTTCATTGAAAAAGTATCGGGACTTAGAGGAGCTGTATCCTTTAACTTCCCTTCTCCAACAAATTGCTATGAGTATTATGCAATAGATAAGACAACAAATGACGGGCTAGAAGACTTCTTCAAAATGTTAGGCGTTGAAGGCCTTAGAGTAGATTGTCCAGGCATAGGTTTTACTTACCCAAGAGTCATCTCAATGATTATAAATGAAGCCTACTTTGCTCTTGAAGATAGGATGGCCAAACCAAAAGATATAGATACTGCAATGAAGTTTGGAGTAAATTATCCACTTGGACCTTTTGAGTGGGCCAAGAAGATTGGTCATAGAAATATTCTATGTCTTCTTGAAGAGCTTTATAAAGTAACTGGTGACCCACGCTATAGACCTAGTCAAAAGCTACGTCTAGAAGCAAATTTAATTTAAGGAATACTATGAAAAAATCATATATTGTATACGCAAAGAGAACACCAATTGGAAAACTTGGTGGAGCACTTTCTCATGTTAGAGTTGATGATATGCTTGCTCACGTTTTCAAAGATATTAAATCTTGGGCAAACTTTGATTTAACTGAGATTGATGATGTTATCGCAGGTTGTGCTAACCAAGCAGGTGAAGACAATAGAAACCTCGCGAGAATGGCCACAACACTAGCAGAATTCCCATTTGAAGTTCCAGCAACAACAATAAACCGACTTTGCGGTTCTTCACTTGATGCTGTAATGGATGCAGTAGGAAGAATAAGCGCAGGCTTTGGTGAGTGTTTTGTAGTTGGCGGTGCAGAAAGTATGACAAGAGCACCTTTTGTTATGTCTAAAGGCTCTACTCCATTTGGAAGAGACTCAAAACTCTACGACACTACTTTTGGTTGGCGATTTCCAAACCCTAAAATGAAAGAGTTATTCCCTTTGCTTGGAATGGGTGAAACAGCTGAAGAAGTTGCCGAGCAATATAAAATATCAAGAAAAGACCAAGATGAATTTGCACTAAAGTCTCACCTTAAGGCACATGCGGCCTGGGAAGAAGGTAAATTTAACGATGAAGTCCTACCTATAGAAGTTAAGCTCAGAAAAAGCTCTCATATGGTGACAAGAGACGAAGGTCCTAGACCAGACACTAATATGGAAGTATTAGGAAAGCTTAGAACTGTATTTAGAGAAGGTGGAACTGTAACTGCTGGTAATGCTAGTCAGATGAATGATGGTGCAAGTGCACTCGTTATTGTATCAGAAGACTTTCTAAAAAAGCATAACCTTACTCCTCTAGTAGAGGTAACTGGTGCTGCAGTAAGAGGTGTTCACCCAAGTGTTATGGGCCTAGGACCTATTGAAGCGACTAAGAAGCTATGTAAGGACTTCAATAAGAAAGTATCTGACTTTGATGTTATTGAATTGAACGAAGCCTTTGCTGCTCAGTCTCTGGCATGTATTAGAGAGTTAGAAATTGATGAAAGCAAAGTAAACCTAAACGGTGGAGCTATCTCACTTGGTCACCCACTTGGTGGATCTGGAGCAAGAATTCTAACAACTTTAATTCATATTATGAAAGATAGAGACGATCTAAAAGAAGGACTTGCAACAATGTGTATTGGTGTTGGTCAAGGTATCGCACTCTCAGTTAAGAAAGTATAAGATTAAATGACCAGACACTAGTCTGGTCATCCTTAACTTCTAGAATAATAAGTTATTTTCGAAAACAAAATGTGGAAGTTCCTGCTCCACCAGTAGACTTTTGAACAACAAATGATACAACACATGTATGATCGTCAACATCAAATCTCTTCACTTCATAACTTGATCGAGAATGATTAGCGAGATTTCCTTCAGCAATATTCATTTTACTAGCAATTTTTCTGTTTACAACTTTTTCCTTGGTATCAATCTCTTTTGAGAATGTAGAAAACGAAACAGCTGTCATCGAAATAAATAATAAAACAAACTTCACTTTAAACTCCTTAAAATCATTATTAAGTCTTATCGGATAACAAGATAAATAAATTAACAAACTTTAAAATAGATCATAACAATCTGAAATCTCAGGAAAAAGTGTGTTCATGACATACTTAAATAAATAAGGATTTCGTGATAAGAATCCAGTCCTAATTTATATGCTAAATAAGCTAGGGTGAGTCCAGTAAAAAGTGATACCCATTTAGCGACTCGCTCTTTAGTTAAAAAGATAGAAAACTTAGATGCAAAGCCCGCTAAGAAGAAGAACCAAAGACATGAGAAACTTCCTGCTCCTAACCCAAATAGTATTTTCTTGTGCTGACTATCAAATTTCCCTGCATAACCACCTATAAGAAAGAATGTATCGATGTATACATGTGGATTTAAAAGAGTAAAGCTTAGCGCCATTAGTGCGACTTTCTTTCTTGAAAGAGTGTTACTGATCTTCTTCTTTTTAACTTTAGAAAAGAAGAGAAACTCCTTTATTTTAAGAAGTCCATAATAGACAAGAAAAAGGACTCCAGTAGTTCCTACAACAATCTTTAACTCAACGACCGAGGAAATTAAGTTTGAAACTCCAAGAGCTCCTATTAGAACGAGAAAAATATCACATACTGAACATATTGCAGCTACCATATATTGATATTTATGCCTAAGCCCCATTTCAAGAACAAAGATATTTTGAGCTCCAAGTGCTAGAATTAAACTCATTTGCAATAAAAAGCCTTGTATGTATTCATTCATATTAATTTACTCTCAAAAAACAAACATTAAATTTGAACAAAATACCAATTTTATTACCTTTAATCACTAATAATTATACAATACGTTTAACTTAGGAAGTATTTATGAAAAAAGCATATGACACTGTAATTGTAGGCGGTGGCTTTGGCGGACTTAATGCTGCCATAAAACTTGGAAAGAAAAATCAAAATGTTTTATTAATTGATAAAACAAATCATCACTTATTCCAGCCTCTCCTCTATCAAGTTGCAAGTGCAGGCTTGTCTCCTGCAGACATAGCAACCCCAATCAGAGAAGTACTAAAGAATTATCCTTCAATAACAATCGTAATGGACGAAGTAGAAGATATATCAAAAGAGGGATCAACAATCTCTCTTAAATCAAATCGAATCATTAAATTTAAAAACTTGATACTGGCAACTGGAGCTAGACATTCTTATTTTGGAAATGACCAATGGGAAGAGTTTGCACCTGGTTTAAAAAGTTTAGATGATGCCCTTAGAATTAGAGAAAATGTTCTAAATAGTTTTGAAAAAAGTGAACTTGAGTCTGATATTGAAAAAATAGCTTCTCTAACTACTTTTGTAGTAATTGGAGCAGGACCTACCGGAGTTGAAATGGCTGGGGCCATTGCAGAAATTGCAACAAAAACTCTAGCGAAAAACTTTAGCAATATTGACCCTGAAGCATCTAAGATATATTTAATTGAAGGTGGAGATCGAATTCTAAGTAGCTTCCACCCCTCTCTTTCTGAAAAATCAAAGAAAGACTTAGAGTCACTAGGCGTAAAAGTAAAACTTAAGTCATTTGTAAAAAATATCACTTCTGAAGGAGTTACAGTAGGAGAAGAATTTATACCAACGAAAAATATAGTTTGGGCCGCGGGAAATAAAGCGAACCCAATCTTATTAAAACTGGACTCAGCTACAGATAAAATGGGACGAGTTCTTGTAGAGAAAGACTGCAGTATTGAAGGCTATTCAAATATTTATGTTATTGGAGATGCCTGTGCATTCAAAAGAGGAGAAGGATTTCTTCCTGGTCTTGCACCTGTAGCTGCCCAACAAGGAAAGTACGTCGCAAATCTCATAATAAAGAAACTACCGAAAGGAAAAAGAGATTCGTTTAAATATGTAGACAAAGGAGCAATGGCAACAATTGGTAAAAGTAAAGCAATACTGGAATTTGGAAAGATTCGAATCACAGGGTTTGTCGCTTGGGTTGCATGGGGTCTTGTTCATTTATTATTTCTTGTTTTATTTAGAAATAAAGTATTTATATTTTTTGATTGGGTCTATAGTTATATTACGGAGCAAAGAGGTGCTAGACTTATTAAAAACAAAAAGTAAGTTACACTAGTGACTTACTTTAAATGCTCTCTTAAAGTACTCATTAATAAATCTCGTTGAGAACTTGATGGGTCATAACTCTTAAAGAAATATGGTCTAACCCTTCTACGATCAAAGTAGAAACCACCATTAACTAGCTTCTGATTAGTAATTAAGAGCCATACAATGGTATCTGCACCTTCAGAAACTCCCCTTAGCCGCTTTTCAAGTAAATTATAGAATTTTGGTAAGGCCTCTTTTAATCCTGGTGTACCAACCCAACCAGGGTGCATAGAATAATTATTATATTCTTTCCATTCTTTAGACTTAGCGAGTTCTTCAACTAAAGTGACCTGAGCCCTTTTCACATTGGCATAAGTATCTACTTTGTCATACTCAGCGGGATCAATAAGGTTTTCTAGATCTAGCTTCTTCAAATACATACCACCAGAGCTCACCCAAACAATCTTTGTAGATGGAGATATTTGTTTATTTTTTCTGAGTCTATTCAAAAGAATGAAATGTCCTATGAGCTGAGAAGCACACTGGAGTTCAACATCACTTTTATTTAAGACCTTATCTTTTGGCATGGCCCCAGCATTTAGAACAACGTAGTCATAGTGAGTAGCGGCAGATGTAAACGCCTTAATTTCTTCCCAGGCACCCATATCTAATTTTATAAACTTTCCTTTAGAACGTATTCCCTTTATGGACTTGGCCTTTATTTCATTTCTACCTATAAAGTCGACAGTAACTCCAATTGAGCTAAGAGTCGTTAAAACACATTCACCAATCCCCGATGTTCCACCAGTAACAAGGGCCGTCTTATCTAAAAACTCCACCTTAGATTTTACTTTTGTTAAATCTGGATAATCTACAAATTCTTTTTGATGCCTTTTAAATCCTGTTAAATCAAATGAAGTTATTACTAACTTATCTAGAATATAATTTTTAAAAGATTTCATATTATAAATCCTTAATGTAAGTGGAAAGAATATTGTCCAAGATAAAAAGACAAAAGCAATAAGATTGTATTCTTGATTATCAGAAATAATGAATGCATCAAGCTTTGAAGCACTTATATAAGCTAAGGAGCCTCCTGTTCCACCAACAATAGATGTAATCCAAAGAGGGAGAGACCTCAGTTTATCAAATACAAGTTCGTAATAACCTAGAAATACAACCCAAAGAAGTAAGTAGTTAAAGCTATAGGAATCAGAAACAATGATATCAAACTTCGTTAGAAATAAATCGTTAATAAATCCATAAAAAGTAAAGAATATGGCCAAGGAACAAAATCTTTTCATACTCATTTTTGGTTTAAAGATCATATAATCAAAAACTAAAAAAAGTACTGCTAAGAAAATTGCCAATAGTGCTTCTAATTCTTTACCATAGAATACAATTAAGAACCAGAGAGTTTGCAGAACTAAGGATTTTAAAATTAACATCCCCTACTCCTATTTAACTATCTACGGCTAACTTATTTCTCAAAGCTCCATAGATAGACTTAATAACCGGTAATTTTAGAAGAAGCTCTTCTCCTACATCCCAGTAATCTCGGTGATACATTATTTTTCCAGACTCAGATAACTTTAAGTGACTACTACCATGTATTTTAAAATTTCTTCTATTCTTAGTAAATACAAAATCCCATGTTAAAAAGACTTGATGATTATGAGAAATCTTATCAATAAATACAAAGTAAGGATTTTCTAACTCATTAAACATCTCTTCAAATATTTTCTCAATATTAGAAAGAGACTTTAGCTCATTGAATGGATCTTTAAAGAAAGCATCTTCCTCATAAATCTCCCCCAACCTAGATACATCTGCAGGTTTTAACTTCTCGTAGAAATTTACAATCTTAGTAGTATTACTCATATTATTTCCTTTTCATCATAACAATAGTGACTTCACCTACGTCAAAGCCCCATTTACTCATGTAAGACCTTGCCATAAGAGTATTATCATCTAGAAGAAACATCCAGTCTTCTAACTTTACTCTATAAACAGACTCACCAACAGGTACATTTAAAACATATTCAAAGAAGAATGTATTTCCGGAAACTTGACCTCTTGCCTTTCCATCCACATCACCAGCAGTACCTTCATACATACGCCCTTCTTTCTCTGTAAGAGTCCAAATTCTCTCACCTTTTGTTCCGTCTGAATAAAGAAATTTCTCATCTAAGGTTGCAACATTCCCCTTCCAATTAGCAACCATATCGACCTTAAATCTTTGAATAATTACACCTGACCTATCTTGAACTATACCTAATGCATAGATATTCCCATTGAAGAAACTCCTAAGATTGAGCTTAGGTTCCTCATCTTTATAATTCATCACACTATGATCGGCACAAGATACTTGAAAAAGGAATAAAACTAATAATACCACTTTATTCATTACCTACTCCTAGTAAACGATCTCTCAACTCTGGATCAGAGGATTTTGGACCTAGCCAAATATCTAAAAATGACTTGGAAAGCTCCATATCTTTAACCTCTCCTAGAAACTTCTTTTCATTTAAATAAAATTTTATTCCAGAAAAGGGTTTATAACTGGCCAGTATACTGTCCCCTTTTTTAATATCTGGAAAAATAGAATCTAACTCAACTGACCACTTCTCTGAATTTTCAGATGTTACACCAGCACTTTCAAATTCTTTCTTAGTTTGCTTCACAATATCTTTTCCTTCAAAATTCATTTTATACTTTAATTGTAAATTAAGTTCTCCCTCATAAATATTCTTGGTCCCACTTGTCCATAGCGTTGCTTCATAAACGTCTAAAAGAAAAAATGTGTAGATACCTCGACCTTGTAGCTTAAGGGACTGTTTAGAGTATGAGCTAAAAGAAGAAATAAAAATTAATAAAATAAGTAGTACTCCAAATTTCATACTTTTCCTCTTTTCACAAAATTAAATTGAGATACACTAATCTTTCGGGCCTCAAATCCACCTTGACAGTATTTAAGATAGAACCTCCAAGTTCGTATGAACTTATCATCAAGTCCATACTCCCTAACTTTATCTAAGGCCCTAGAGAAGTTGATCTCCCACTGATCTAGTGTCTTTGCATAATCAGCTCCAAATTCGTATTCAACGAGAAGTCTTAGCCCACTCTTTCTGGACTGTTTTTCTACTTCCTTAGGAGAAGGGAGCATTCCTCCAGGAAAAATAAACTGCTGAATAAAATCACTTCCTCTTGAATAGCTTTTGAAATCTTTATTGTTAATAGTGATACTTTGAATAACTGCATGTCCTCCTGGGCGCAAAATTGAGTAAAGCTTTTTAAAGTAGCCCTTCCAGTACGCCTGCCCTAGGGCCTCAAACATTTCAATAGAGACAATATGATCATAATGCCCATCGATATCTCTATAGTCCTGTAACTTTACTTCACATAGATCACCGTACTCAGCGAGTCTTTCCACAGCATAGTCATACTGCTCTTGGGAGATTGTTACCCCAGTTACTTTATAATTTCTCTTGGCCGCATACTCCATAAAGCCACCCCATCCACAGCCTACTTCTAAAATATGGTCTCCTTCTTTAAGAGGGAGTTCATCAAGAATATGCTGATACTTATTCTTCTGTGCTTCTTCAAGAGAGATATCTTCTCCATCAAAAAGAGCTGCAGAATAAGTCATTGATGGATCTAGCCATAACTTATAAAATCTATTTCCTATATCGTAGTGCGCGTAAATATTCCTCTTACTTCCAGCTTTCGTATTTCTATTTAAAAATAAATGCTTAAATCTATACATCAAAACTTTGAAAATTTGGCCTTTAATGACGCTCTTTAGGATGTCATAATTATCAATACCTAATTTTATAAGTCCATTAATGTTACTACTCTCCCAATGACCTTCAATATAACTCTCCCCAAGCCCAATATCACCTTTAAGAAATAGGTTTTCTGTAAACTTCCAATCCTTAATAGTTACAATTACATCTTCACCTTCAATATCTCCTTCATAGGATACTGTCTGCTTCTCAGGAGTGATGATCGTGAGTTTTCCTTTCTCGATTTTTGAAACAATTTTGAAAAATAGTTTACTCCAATAAGTAAGCTCACCACTAACGGCAAATAATTGGCTAGTCTCTCCATTCATATGTCATATCCTTGATAGGTTTCTCTGGTAATTTATAAAATTGTATTTTTTTAATAAACAGTTTCAATGCTTGAAAATGAATATGGACAACAATTAAAAAAGTATAAAGAGGTTTTGTTATAAAAAGTTTAAGGAAGTTTTTTGTAGACCAATCAATTTCTTTTCCAGAAATAGATGTTTTTAATTTTAACTGACCATCATCATAGTAATCGATGTGCACAGAATTATTATTTCTATAGTCAAATTCATAATTCCCTTTAACATCTAGAAAAGGAGAGACATGAAACTCTTTTGGAAGTTTTGAATTTTTACTTCTAACAATATAGGTGTGAGTTTGACCAAAAGTATTATTAACTTCATTTATGATTGCTACAAGTTCATCTTTACTATAGCAAAACCAAAAGCTAACAGGATTAAAGACATAGCCCAACACTCGTGGAAATGTCTGTAGCTCTATTCTATCAACTCCTTCTATATTGGCCTTCTCTAGTTCTCTCTTCGCCCAATTGTTAAGAGAGCTACCATCTCTTTTACCATGATCTTTCTCATAGAAAGAAAAAAGAGAGAACTTATTCACTTTAAATACTGAGGAATGAAGATCATTTAACTTATTAATATCAAACCTAATATAGAACCCAGAATTAACAAATTCATTAATCTTCGGTATAAATCTCTTATGATAAATTTTTGCCATGAAGAGCTTCTTCATAAGATCTCCATAAGAGAAACTGATTTATCCTCTTTAATAAGCAGTGATTGAATCGCTTTTTTTGCACTCAATATTCCATCTTCATGAAAACCATACCTAAGCCATGCACCAGCAAAGAAAATCCCCTTTTCTCCCTGAAGATCTTCAATACTTTTTTGTGCCTTGATAGCACTAGAAGAAAAAAGTGGATGTTCATACTTTATTCTCTTAATGATCTTCTCTTCTTCTATCGATACAACTGGATTAAGAGTAACAATAACCGGATCCTTAACCGGTAATGGCTGGAGCATATTTATAAGATAGCTTACAGAAACTGCCTCATCCTCTCCTTCTTTCTTAGAAGAGAGATAATTCCATGCTGCCCATGCTATTTTTTTCTCAGGAAGTATATTCTTATCTAAGTGAAGTACTGCCTCATTTGGTTGGTACTTAAACTCTTCAAGTAGACTCTTTGCTGTATGATCTAATTTTTTTAATATATTGAGTGTTTGGGGAGGATGGGTTGCGAGAATACAGTAATCAAACTCTTCTTCACGCTCACTTGTTAAGACAATTAACTTATCACCACTTTCAGTTACTGAGCTTACAGGTTCATTAAGATACTTCTTTTCAATATCTACCAAAGCCTTTTCAACATAGCTTCGACAT
>NZ_JBFGYP010000035.1:0-26849 GCF_041587335.1 Halobacteriovorax sp. | reverse complement strand
TTGTGTTTAATTCCATTTGGATCAGATGGTTTCTCTTTTCCAATTCTCCATCCTCCGGTCATACCAAGATGACTTAGAAGAAATTCATTCTTATCAAGTTCAAAGTAGAGGAGTTTACCTTTTCTATGAACGGCAATAATCTTTCTTCCAGTAAGATGAATAGGCGTATGAGCAATTCCAGAAATAACATCAGACTGCACACACTCAATCACCTTAATCGGCATGATCTCATTAATCTGATTCTTAATAGTTTCAACTTCCGGGAGTTCTGGAATGCTTGGCCTCTTTGTTAGAATAATCTTAAATTGAACTTTATCTTATAAGGGGAGAGTATTCAATTTTTCTCTTAATTCTCCTCTCTATAATTTAAGATTATCTTCTACTATTTGATTATTTTCTATACATGAGGACTTCTTGATAAAAATTCGTCAAACACTTTAAGTTTTAGCGTATAAATGGCACTTGCAGACATTTCAATACGAAATGATTGAAAAAAGGAGTGTGCTAAGTTGCAGGAAATAGCTTCGTCTTCGGGTAACTCAGGCATATCTTCCTTAACTCTTTGTAATAATTGGTCTTTTGGAGAGTGAAAACTCCCTCGAGTACTCTCGAGTACCAACTGAGTGTAATTTTATAGATTAGAATGTACTTAAATATAATAGAACGAAAACGCGAATCCCTGTATTAGTCTTTGATCCGAACGATTTGAAGAACTTAGATTATGTTTTTGTTAATAATCGGGTAACTCAGGCAGTTCCTAAGTTCTACTAAGATCCATGTCGCCAGGAAGTAGGCTTCTTAGATTGATTGTGTCTCCATAAATAGAGTAACTCTAGTCAACTAAGGGATAGCAATGTGAAAGAACTCTAATAAGAAATGAAGTCAACTTTTGATAGCTATTTCATACAAAAATCTATTCAACACTTAAGAATCAGTCGTAATATAGGTTACATCACATGACACATACTCAATCCCTTGATAGAATTTATCCTATGAAATTAAAATTGATATACTCTGTAAGATTAATAGTTCTATTACTTCTGACCTCATGTTCATTATTTAAAAGTAATGTTCAAGTCCTTGAGCACACTAAAGTTAAAATTAAACACTTAAAAGATAGAGATAGTTGGATAGTTGAGTATAGTTTTCCTCGAGCAGTTTACTCTGTCGCTTTTTCTAGGCCAGAAAGTTTCAGAAGTAAGACTTGGACACTAGTCTCTCCTGATTTAGAGTTGAAATTTATTAATGGAATAGAATATATTTTTTCAAAGTCTGGAAAAGTGTTTAACGAAGTGAGAGTAAGTCATAAGTCGTACTATAAAGACTTCAATAAAGATTATAACTTCTTTCTTAAGTACTCGGACAACAATGTTTTGATGTTCACTGGCTTCTATGATGTTTTTCCAATACTGCATCCAGTAAATAGAACGAAAGGATTAAGGGAGAAACCTGTATATAAGCCTGAATTGAAATTTTATTTTGAATCAAGTGATGGGGACAATGTAGTCGCTTTAGGAAAAGTTATAAAGGATAAACATACTTTTTGGAAAGATGAATATAAAAAGGGGTCTTATATTTACTGGGGAAGTAGTAAGCCTTTTCAGAGTAAAGGTCTTACAGTCATAGTAGACAGAAAAGTACCAAGGTGGATCACCAATGATATTGAAAAGTATCTGCCTAAGTTATTTACATATTACACCGAAAAAACTGGATTTAACTTAAAATATAGACCTGTCATTTTTATAAATTGGAATCAACTAAATCTAAAAGGGCTTGGTAATCTCGGCTCGACTTTACCTGGCCTCATACAACTAACTCTAAGGAGAAGTGGATTTAAACAAAAAAATAAAGTGAATACCGAATACTTATTTGAATTTTTAGCTCATGAGTCAGCACACCTTTGGAATGGACAAATGTTTAAAAGGTCTGATAATTATGAAACCTGGCTAAACGAAGGTGGTGCCGATGCATTTGCATTTAGGGCAATGAAAGATTTAGGGATCATTTCAAATACGAGATATGAAAAGCTCTTAAGTGATGCCAAAGAAAGTTGTCTCAAGGGGCTTTCAGGTAAAATGACTCTTAATGATTCTAAGAACCATAACAAATATCATAACTATTATCACTGTGGATCAACAATAGCTCTTGCAACAGAAAAGCACTTGTCGAAGGGAGATATTTTTACATTCTGGAAAGCTCTTTTTGAAAAAGCTGTGGAGAATGGAGGGGAGTACGGCGTAGATGATTATTTCGAATTAGTAGAATCTCAGGTTGAGGATAAGACTCATCTTACAAAACTTAAGAAGTTTATATACGGACCTTATACAAAAGGTGCAAAAAAGCATTTAGAAGATCTTTTAAACTAAGTTTATTCAAAATACAGTCAAGCTTGTCTGAACATTCACTAATCATGACAATTAACTTTGGAATCGCACATTTTTTCTATAGAAATTGTTCCTTCATGGAAATATAAATCGAAGAAGCTTCATAGTTCTAAAGAGCTCAGACTTAAAATTTAGTCTATTGAGTATTGGACATTCAATCTGTTATCAAATACCAACTATGCCAACCTTTTTTATGAAAAACTATTAAAATTAGTGAATTAGAATGAAATGAGAAAACGACGAGAAAGCCTTTAAACACAGCTAAGTAAAAGATTTCTTTGGATTTAGAAAATAGCCGTCCGTCACATCGGGTAGTTCCGGCACATAACCTTAGTTCCGAGTAACTTTTTCGCCTCATCCTGCTATTTTCCATTTATTTCATCCCAAGCATTATAGATTTCAGGGATTGACTGGCTGAGTGTATAAAAGCTCGTTCTATTTTTAAATCCAAGGTATCTCGCATTTTGTCTTTTGTTTCTATTACAAAAATAGATTGCAGTATTTACTTGTGTGGCAACGGCCAAAGTCACTTTGCATGACCCACATACTTTCTGACCAAGATTGTTCTTTGAATGACATCGAGTACAGTATGGATAGTTCATTTTTTCCTCCTCTCAGGGGTTAAATTACTGGTCACAATTTTATGTTGGATTAAAAGCACAAAGAGAAAGTTTTATAAGTAACTAAGAATACGGCAAAAATTAGTTGTGCAGTTGATTGCATAGATTTTGAAGTATGAAATTATTATACGATTATTGAGATTGAGATTAAAGCGGGGCAGTGCTTGATGTATAACCCTCACAAATGATTTATTAAACTTTAGGAGAAATAATATGAAAAAACTTTTAGCAGGAATTATTTTATTAACTTCAATGTCGTCGTTTGCTAGCACTTTAGAGTGTGGGCTTTTTAAAGGATTGGCATCAGGAACACCAATAAAAAAGGCTTTAGCTAACTTAGACGATGAAAATATTTATGTTTATGAAACTAATCAAGAAGAACAAGTTTCTCTTTCAATAGTTTCTCAAAAAGGTAATTTTGTTAGAGTTAGAATTTCGCAACCTGAAGATTATAATGAAGTAATTCTTGATAAGGGAA
The DNA here is from genome assembly GCF_041587335.1 of Halobacteriovorax sp. GTDB lineage: Bacteria > Bdellovibrionota > Bacteriovoracia > Bacteriovoracales > Bacteriovoracaceae > Halobacteriovorax. Next base: position 23,367 of record NZ_JBFGYP010000035.1, on the reverse strand, counting down.
TGTTGCTTTCTATGGAAGAAAGGAAGTCATTTGGGTTAGTAATCAATGGTGCTAAAGAAGGAAAGATGAGTGCTGTCTGTTACAAAGGGAACGCTCCTTTCTAGTAAATAATTTTAAATTATCTTTTCAATATAGGCTCACTCTTAGTGAGCCTTTTTTTGTAATCAGTCGTAGTCAGTGTAATCAGTAAAATTGTGAATTAACGGGAACTTGAAGGAAGTTGAGTGAACCAAACGGAAACGTGAGAAGTCGGTTATCTCTATAAATTATCGATTTAACTAGTTGCTGTTAATTTCGATATAGGTCAGGTTATTCTGGAAGATATTCTCTCTTCTATCTACTTGAAATTTAATATTGTTCATTTTCTAAACAGCATTTGTAATGCTTTCACTTGAAGACATTGTGAGGATTATCTCTGGCATAATATGAATATATTATATTTATTAATCATCACTTTTTTTAAGGAACTTCTTATGAGAAAAATTTTATTTGTATTACTACTTTCAACTCTTTCTTCAAACATATTGGCCGATGTTAATACAATCGTTGGTAAGTATAAAGGTAGTCAAAAAAGAGGTCTCGTAAGTAAGCAATGCTTTTTAGAAATAACTAAAGAAAGTGATACCGTGACAAAATTTGATATATCTACAGCTAAGACTGTTTTTAGTAATCGACAGAAAAATAGAGTCTCTATAAATGCTTATGATTCAAATGTTAATGATCAAATGGATACTTATATAATTACTGTTAGTTATTCACCGAGTGTAGATGCGTGGACCTGTGTTTTATCTAGTGCTTTAACGGGATGTAGTTCACATTTAGAGGCAGCTTATATTCAAATCGATAACGATAGTGTCCCTACAAGCTTTTCTTACATTGATGGAAAAGACAGAGATAGCAATTCATGTGAAAATCTTAAAAAAATTAAGTAATAAATTTAAATACTGGTCGTTCTTGACCAGCTTTTCTTATTTTCAACTCATATAAAATCTGTACGTTCGTCTACTACCATTTATGAAGTTTCGCTTTCGATACGAATTTCATATCCAGTAGAACGTATTTACAACTCTATACTTTCTTAAGCTCTTCTTTATTTCTAAATATTTCCCATTGTTTACTATAGATTAATGAAGCACTCATATCTAATAGCTCTTCGTCCATTTGAGTATGCTGTCTTATAGGAAGGAAGATTATTGGAATCTATCGTTCCCCATACATATTGCAAATGAGTACAGAAATCATGAATGAACTTTCTCTGTATTGCCTTTGCAATACCTCTACCTTTCCATTCTTTAGAAATAAACATTTCATGAAAGTAAATACCACTATGGCCTAAAAGATTACTTTCTTCTCCAGCTATTAATCCAATACGTTCACCATTTAGAAGAACGTATTTAAGTAGACCTTGTTCTAGTGAGTCTTCCATTGAGCTAAGACTATTTACTGTTACCTTACTCTTTAGTTCTGGAATATCAGAGTTAAATTCCTCATATCCTTTCTTATACCAATCATAGTACGAATCATCAGTAATACTCTCAAACTCTAATGAACTCTCTAGAGGCCATTTCTCTTTATCTATAATACTTTCACTCTTTGCAACCATATGGAGCGATCCATAAAAGTCAGCATCTATTCTTTTAGAACTATGAAAGCTCAAGTATAGTGGGTTAAATACTTCAAATTCTCTTTTAATAAGCTCATAGATAGCTAAACTTTCTTCTTTTGATGATATTTTAAAGTTTGGTCTTAATTGAATATATGGAATCTTTGGATTGCCGCCCAAATTTCTAATTCCATAAATTACTCTCTTGTGACTATCAATGTGGATTACCTTTTCTGAGTAATCGTCTTTTGTAGCACCTTTCACTTTAAAATGTTCTAATCTAACTTTCTTTGTATCATCAGAGTTTAAGTCTTCTAATTCTTCAATAAGTTCATCTCTTATTTCTTTTAGAGAGACTTCTTTTTCTATACTTAGACCACTTAGGTCATAAGTATTCAACTCAGTCATTATAAATGACTGCAATTCGATTTCATTTAATTTCATTAAAATTACCCTTTTTATTATTTTTAAATTAATAAAAGAGCAAGTAGGGAACCTATTTAGATTGAAAGACCCATGATTGCTCTTAATGTATAAGTATTTGAATTTTTCATACGAGCCTCCATAGTTGATATTTTTTGATATAGATATAAGTTCAAATATATTAAGTCAATTTAAATAGAGATAGTAGGGGAGAATAAACGGATATATATTTTAAAAGAGAAACAGTGGCCTTGATGACCACTGCTTTATAAAAATTACTTTTGTAGAACTGTGATGTTGTGAGTTCTTCCATATCTGTTTACTTCAACACTAAGCATTTCTTTAGCAAGTGCACGACGAGCTGATTTGTTGCTAAGCTTTAAAGTATTTAGTGCATCGTAAGTTAAATCATCAGTAGAGATGTTAAATTTAACAAAGTATACATACTTACCATTATTAACTTCACCTCTACGATCAGTTGTTCCGTATGGTCTATATCCTAAAGATACTTGAGCTACTTTTGCTTTTGTAACTGTAACTTCATTACAAAGTCCTGGAACTCTATCTCTAACTGGACCTGTAGTGCTACATCTCTTAGTAATAACTGTTTTTGATGTTACTACGTCTACAAGTTTAAAATCATAAACTTTTGGTGAGATTGATGATGTAGACTCTACTGACTTTGTAGACTTAAATACATCATAGTTGATTGTTTCGGCCTGTGCAGCTGTTGCGAAAAGTAGAGACATTGCTAGTACTAATTTTTTCATTTCTTCATCCTTTGTGTGTTGTTTTTCTAATGATTAGCAATATGACAAAAAGATTTTGGAAAATAAATTTAGTGGTTAAAATTGGAGAAGAAAGTCCGACATATGTCCATTGTGATTAAGTAAGTGCTCGTAATTATGTTGTAATACCGACATTTTAGATAGGATTTGTCTGAATAGCTCCATTTTTGAGTGTAATATTTGTTGTCATATTGACGAGCTTTTACCGAAGTGAGATACAGTCAGCCTATGCTTCAACAAACCAGAAAAACCGATTCAAGTGAGGCCATTAAGTCTCAACTGCAAAGTGATATGAATCACTTTTTTTCTCGTTTTAAAGACCATTCCTTGGGGCAAAAGACCCTCGCTAGAAGATCAGAACTAAACCTTAAAACTATTCAGAGATTATCTCGTTGTGAGAACCTACCAGGTCACATCACTTTGATGAAAGTTTATAGAGTTTTATTAGGAGAGGAAAATCCTCAAAAGCTCTTAGCGCTATTGCCACAAGTTATCCGTGAAAGTGTTATCCAGGATAAAGGAAATATTTTATCATCTGGATTAGACTACTCTTTAGAAATAAAAAGAGAAGTTTTACACGATCCAGTATTTTGTGAGATTTATTTTTTAATCGACGCTGGTAGTGTTACTAAAGATTTAATCCAATTCAAGTTTGGAGAGCATGGCCTTCACGTCTTAGATAAAATGCACTCCTTAAATGCTATTAGATATATTGATAATGAGCAAATTGAGCTAGGTAGCGTAAGATTAGAGCTCGATGCAGGTATTATCAAAAATGTAGGTCTTAACTTATCTAAAAAATACTCTAAGCCTGAAAATTGTGAAATTAAAGGTGAGAACTTCTTAGCTTTCTATGTTGAATCTTTACCAGAAGACGCATATCAAGAATGGCTTCGCTTAGATCATGAAGTATTTTTAAAGAAAGTAGAAATTGCTAAGAAGTATAAAGATATTAAAAAAGGAAAGAAGGTATTCACTTATGTAAGTACGGATACTTTCAAAAAGGGTAATCATGAAGTTCATTATAACTAATCTATTTATATTCATCCTATGCTTCAATGTAAACGCAGGTGGAGAGTACGGTGGTGGCCCTAAGCTTGTAAAGCTACATAAGCTAGATTTTGGTGTGAAAATAGGGGACTTATCTCTAAGTAGAGATAAAGAAAGAGTGAAGTTAGAAATATCATATAAAAAGAAACGTACAGAGTTCGATCCATTTGTTGGAGAGAAAGAGGCCCAAAGACTATTGTATGGAAAGTATTCTACTTTTACTCTTGAGTACGATAAGAATGATCTTCCTAGTCATGTAGTTGATAAGTTGGAAAAGAGAAGCTTTTTTACAATATTCAATTCTAAATATAAAGAGCTAGCTAGAGAGAATTTTTCTATCGAAGAGGTTACAGAACAGATGAATAAGGCAGAAAATGCTAAATATTATGAAGTTCAACTAAAGTAGATTTTTAAATTATATGGCATGTAATGAGAATATCTAATTCATTACATGTCTTAAGTCCTAAAGAACCTTATCTAAATACTTTTATTGTTCATACTTCTCTTTAATTTTAAAGAAAGTCTCAGATAATAGAACTTTATCTAGCGCCTCTTGCCATACTTTAATTTCACTATCTGGTATATCTTTAGTTGCAACGATATAGATATCTGAATCTGATACATTCACTGGTGTCTTTTCTAAGTTGTCATGAGGCTGTTTGAGTTTATCCATCCAATATGAATACCCTATAGGTGTATCACTAATTGCTAAGTCACATCTACCCATTAGAGCTTTAGAATAGATATTTATTGCATTTTTACTCGTATCTAAATTATTAAAACCTAAATTTTTTAAAGCAGTATAGACGAGACCACTATTTCTACAGCAGATAGAGTGAACTTTTTTGGCATCTTCTATTGATTCAATTTTAAGTGTACTACCTTTTCTTTTATAGAAGGGAATATGTTGTTTTCCTATAGGACCAATCCACTTATATTTATTCTCTCTTTGAGGCGTTTTAATAAAAGAAAAAAACATTGATCTCTTTGAATTATCTAGTACCTGTTTGGCCCTGTTACTGGGGTATATTTTTATCTTTGCTTCTGTTTTAAGCTCTTTCATAACAAGTCTTATTACTTCAGCTGAGTATCCTTTGATCTTATTATCTTCCTCGTAGTTATATGGAGGCCAATTCTCTGTGATAAAATCTATAGGGGACCTTGCGTACAAAGGTCTTTGAAAGCTTATTAAAAATGTAGAGGCTAAAATAAAACGCAAAATCATTTAACTATCTTACACTAATTAAAATACTGTTTATATGAACATCAAGATATCTTAAGTCTCATCTTGTATTGTCGAACTCTACTCGTTATCGATTATATAACCTTTGGAATAACAAAAATTAAAATATAGAATATTTTGTTTGATATCTCAGTAGTTTATACTAAAAGTCGTAAATCCATCTTAAAATATCATGATGAGTTACTATCCCCACGAGATGAGCTTCTTTATCAACTACAGGGAGTGCGGAGATATGTTCATTGACCATTACTTGGGCCAAGTGAGCTATAGGAGTATCTTCTTCACAGCATAATACTGTCTTACTCATGAACTGAGAAAGCTTAGAATCTCTTGTAAGGTCAAACTTTTCTAACCAAAGAATATCTCTATCACTTATAAGACCATTCAATACTCCCTTTCTTGTTACAGGGAGGTGATGAATTTTTTTATCTTTAAAAATTTTTATAGCTTCATCAATATTTGAATTTTGCTCTAAGTATTGAATTGATTTACTCATAATTTCTATTGCAAATGTATTTGAATCTTTAGGCAGTTCTTTTTTTGGAGAGGGAGCTTTCCCTGGGACAATTGTATCATCTAATCTTCTTCCAGTAGGTGTGGATAGGTAGTCAAAGTTGTGCTTTGTAATTCGGCCTCCAACAATAATTAAAAATGGCATTTGTCCTCCAAGAATTAAACTTAATCTCTACTAGCTTTATTATAAACTCCTTATAATTTTAAAACCATAAGAGTTTATTTGAGTGAGTCGGTGTGTTGTGTGGTGCGTCTTTTTCTCTCGCACTCTCTAGCTCTACTGAAGTTAACCATTTCATAATAATTTAAAAATATTACAATCCTTTATAAGGTTGTTGGCCATTATTATTAGAAAGAAGTAAATAGTGTCTAACTTTTAAATAGTGAGACTATAATGAAATTAATTCTATTATCATTCTTAATGTTAGCATCGACTCAGGCGCTTGCTTCAAATGCAAAACTAATTGAAACTTTAGAGGATAGCCTGACTTTTTCTGGTTACGTCGAAATTGATACTGTTACTAAAGCTAGTGTCTACACTGTAGTAGAGTTCTACGTTGGTGCCTATGGTGAAGAGCGTCCGACTAGTTGTGTTCTTAAGTATGACAAGCTTGTAAGTTGTAAAGACGATTGGTTTAAGTTCTAGAACAAAATATATTTTGCCTAGTACTCTATCTATATTGTACTAGGCCGTATAACACTCCGATCGATGATTAATAGACCATCTCGCGATAATTCTATATACTCTCTTCATGAGTGACCTATATCAATTTGTAAAAAAACAATCTTCAAAGCTACCTGATATTTCTTATAGAACAATCTATGGGTTAGATGCTTTCTATCTTAGAAATAAACCTTATATTGTTATCTCCTCCGATAATAGAATTATTGTAAAGGCCGATGACTTTGAGCTTAAAGCTATATTAAAGAAGAAGTATCAGGCAGAACAGTGGGTACTGAGTGATAAGGTTATGTATAACTGGTTTGTCCTACCTGAAACATTTAATAAAAAGAAAAGTAAGTTAGCACCAATTCTAGAAATAAGTTCTAAAGCACTTTTAAGTCCCAAGAAAGAAAAAAAACAACGTAAGAAAAAAGTTAAAAAAGATAAACAGATCAAAAATGTAGAACAAGAACCAAAGGTTGAAAGTTCTCCTTCATTTTTTAAAAAACTTTTTAAATTTTTAAGTTAAAGGTAAAGCATGAGTAAGTTAATAATATTTGATTGTGATGGAACATTAGTTGATAGTGAAGTTATAGCGACACAATTCTTCACAAAGTATTGGGCGACTCATGGTGTTTTTTATACAGAAGATGAATTCAAAGAAACATTTATAGGTACTGGTCGAACAGCTGAAGTAGTGGTTAATAACTTTGCTAAAATGCCCGCCCATGCTGACGAAGAGGGACGTGCTTTATTTCACGAAGCAATTAAAAAGGACCTTCAAGTTATAGAAGGAATCCCTGAGTTATTATCATCATTAAAAACTGATATGTGTGTGGCCTCAAATAGTCCTTTAAACTATGTAAAAGGAGCTCTCGCAAAAACACAAATAGACTCTTATTTTGGAGAGTTTGTTTTTAGCGCTGAGCAAGTTGTTAATCCTAAGCCTGCAGCTGACCTTTTCCTTCATGCTGCATCTACTTGTGGCCACCATCCAAAAGATTGTATTGTTGTAGAGGATAGTGTCTCTGGAGTTCTTGCGGCAAAGAATGCAAATATGAAAGTTATTGGTTTCACTGGAGCTGGTCACTTTATTCCATCCCTAGAAAATAGATTAAAAGAACTTAACCCTGACTGGTTCTGTTCTTCAACTGATGAGTTGAAGATACTACTTTCTTCTTTTGAGTAGTAGTTACAAAGGTTTGCCTACTTCTTTCGCAATAAAACTTACTTTAAGCCTTTGATCGTGATGAGTTATCTTTAGCTTTTCTTGATCTTTCTATGCTTTTACTAAGGTATAATTAGACGATGAAAGTGATCTTACTCCTATGTCTATTAATACTGCCCCAGGTTTCTCATTCTAAAGAGATTATTAATATTGCGACAGGTAGTTTTCCACCATATACAGGTCAAGATTTAAAAAATGGGGGCCTTGTTCTAGAGCTTGTAACGGCTGCATTTAAGGCAACTGGCTATGAAGTTAGATATCACTTTCTACCTTGGCAAAGGGGATATAGAGACTCGTCAGATGGTCACTATGATGCGACAGCTTTTTATGTTTGTACTGAAAGACGAAAAAAAGATTTCTACTGTAGTAAGTCAGAAGTGAGTAGAGATAACTTTATATTTTTTCGAAAAAAGTCTACTAAGAAACCTAAGTGGAATAAAATTACTGATCTTAGAAATCTTTCAATTGGTTTAACTCTAGGATATTTTTACGATCATGACTTTTTGGAATTATCGAAGGTCAAGGAGAGAAATATTTCACTTTCTCCTGTTAAGTCAGATATACAAAACTTAAAGAAGTTGTCCTCCGGGAAAATAGATATATTTCCATGTGATAAATATGTTGGATTATATTTATTAAGAGAGCAGTTTAATGAAGTTGAGAGAGAGAAAATTACCTATGATGATCAAACCGTATTTAACGAAACAGCCCATGTGTTATTTCCGAGAATAAGCGCTAATTCCTTAAAGTATAGAGCTGCCTTTGATTATGGAATGAAGATTATTTCAAATAATGGTGTAAAAGATAAGATCATAGAGGACTCATTACTTGGAGATTTTAATTAAATTATTTTGCAAAAAAAAAGGCCCATTTAAGGGCCGTGCTAAAAATTAGAAATTTATTTGAATTTATTATCTATTACCAGGCGGACTGCTCGATGAAATAAGTTCCTCTGCAAATGACCTAGTTGAAGTGATAGTTAAATTAGAAAACATTTAGCATAACCCCTTCCACGTACAGTAAACGTGAGAATTGAAAAAGGTATAATCCCTTCTGTTAGACTTTACTATAGCTCAACTTAAAGTTTTTCCTATATTCGAGTAGATACAAGACATCCTTATTTATATTATTGCCAACTTCTTGTGTTCTTACTTTTTCTCTAAACTCCTAGTCTTGGTTTCGCCAATTAGATTATTCATTTCCCCAACCTTTATGGGCATTATTAATAACTATTCTCATTGTTATATTTTTTAAGTCCCTGTTTTAAATACGAATATAGATAAAGGTAAATAAAAAAATATCCGATGTTAGTATTATGATTGGAGATTCTATGAACTTGCAGCTAAGTCGCTATCTTTCTACTATTTGTATTCTTTTGCTACTTACAGGTTGCAAGGGGGAAGCAATATTTAATAGAAAAGTAGATCTATCTGATTCTTATACTTTAAACTTTGATGGAACGACGTCTTATGGGACTCTAGACAGTCCTTGGGTACCTACAGGTGCAAATTGGGAAATACAGTTGGAATTAGTCTGGGACTCTTCAGTAGGTGCTAACTCTTATCCAATTGCAACTAATAGTTCTACTTCTTCAATCTATATTGACTCTGGAGGTTTACCTCTTTTGAAATATGAAGGCTCATATATTACTTCTAATGTAAGTCGACTTGTGGATGGTGAGTTTGCGACTGTTAAGTTTTCAGTTAGTGCAACAGAGGTTAAGTGTTACTTTAATAATACTTTGGAGTCCACAGTTGCTACTGCTAATACACTAAGTGTTCCTTGGACAGTTGTTGGTGCACACGCTACTTATATTAGTAAATTTAAAGGACAGATAAGAAAGATTTCATTAAATGATTTAGATGATACCTCAAACTCTAGAGTCTTAGACTTTGTTTTCAAAACAGAAGATCTTTCAACATTAACAGTTGAGGGGATTAGAGATTCATTGGATGTAGATTTTATTCTTCCAGCTGGTGATAGGTTTATTGAGATTTAATAGAAGTTATACCCAAATCCTACACCATACTTACTAATACTTAGTTCGTCTGAGCCACTCATCTTAAGTAGGTTTAACATTGTATGGATATACCATTTTTCATTTATATTATAGCTTAGATACAGATTTGTTTTAAAGCCACTGTATGACTCTAATGTCCCTGAGGATGCCATCGTTGGAGTTGTTGATGTGGCAATGCTTTTTGAAAACGTTAGCTTTGTAAATAATGGTACGTTACTTATCTTAAAATCCTTAGAGACTCCAAGAGTTGCATAAAGTGCTAATGTCTTATCAAAAACTACTTCATTGCTTGCTGCGTAGTGATTTGTGCTAAATGAATGAAACGATTCGTATTCCAATCCTCCAAAATATGTAAAACTATATTTCTTAACATCCTTGTGCATATATGTAGCGATTCCGTAATCGCTTACTCCCTCTATGTCTCCTCCAGTATTACTTGCACCGTTATTTATTGCAGAAATGTAGAGATCACTCGAAAAGAAATAACTCTTCTTAGAAGGTCTATAAGACCCACTTAGACCTAAAGAATATGGTGAGTATTGAGAATATTCAGAACTTAAATTATTTTGAACAGAAGTCTGGCTTAAGACTCCCAATGATGTCATATAGTGAACAGATCCTTTAATTTTACTTTGAGTTTTTTTATCTGCTTTTTTGGCTACATTAACTTTTTCTTTCACTTTCTCAGTTTTGTTGGCCTTAAGAGTTTTCTTATAGGCCTTATACTCTTTCATATTAAAAACTGTCTTCTCAAAGTAGATCTTTATCTTATTGCCAGCTTCTAGCTTATTCCAATTCTTTACCTTTGGATTCATCTTTAGTGTACGTTGTACTCCTTTTGATTTAGAGGAGATGACTGTACCTGGCTTAGAGAAACGTGTGAGAATTTTTTTGAAGGTATCTTGCTCTTTTATACTATAATTAAAGGAGTAAAATGAAGCAGCATGTACAGCTGCAGATAATAAATAAACTGTAGTAAGTATAATTAATTTTTTTGTCATGAAATAATTGTAATTGGTTACTGTTGTTCGGTAAATAGATAAAATTTTATCATTCCCAATTATTTTTATTGGAAATGATGAAGCTAACGTATTGAGTTGAACAATCTTACTTTTTTGATTTCTTAAATACGAAGTAACCAATAGCTATAAAGATACACTGGACTACAAGCCTAATTACTGCCGCTTGCTTACTCCCAATTGCTGGAATATCTTTCAATAGATCCCATATATGAATTGGAAAAAATGCTACCATCAGTGCCACGAATGATAAGGCTCCAAGGTTTCTTTTATTTGGTATGAGAATAAGTACTCCAATTATAAGCTCAACAAGTGCGGAGAGGTAATTTACTGCGATCTTAGGCAAGAAGTCAGGTATAAAGCCATTGTAGAAGTTAGGATTTGCAATATGATTATATGCTCCAAAGAGCATCAGGAAACTTAGAAATATAATTGCTATAATATTAAGTGGCTTCAATATCTTGGACATGTATGTATTCCTTTAACTCTTTCTATTGAAATATCATCATATACCCAATTCTACTGAAAAGTCCTTTATAATTTCTGAGACTTGTTTTTGTCTAGTGTAAACGGTTGTAATTATGTAGATGGTATGGTTAGAAAGCTTGTAAATACAACTTTCTTACTTTCAATTAACAGATATTTTGGTACTTATGTGCCATGAAAACTATACTGATATTACTTTTTTGTTCTACTACTTATGCCAACAATTACTATTCAAGTGATGACTTAAAAATCATTCTTGGTGACTATCAAAACTACTCCTTGAAACAAGAGTTACAGGTTATTTCATCTAAGGCGCAAGTTGAAAATGATTATAAAGATGCTAAGTGGCACCTCTATACAAATGTCTACTTAGAGCAAGACAGAAAAGGTCGTTACTTTATTGAAGATATCTACTGTGAAAAGAAGATTTTTAATAATGCTGGGCCTGACAGTATGGTGCGAGGAAGTAAGACAAATATTGAACACTCATGGCCACAGAGTAAATTTAGTAGAGAGTTTGGTAAATTTCTTCAAAAGGGAGATCTTCATCATCTGTTTATAACAAACTCTAAAGCAAATCATGTAAGAGCAAATTACTATTTTGGAGAAGTAGACTCTTACTTTAATACCAGTGGTCGTTGTGAAAATGCTGGTCTAGGCCTACTTGTAGATACCCCACAAAATGTAGCTAGCAGTACTAATGAGCACTATGAACCACCTAAACAGTATAGAGGAAATATCGCGAGAGCTCTCTTTTACTTTGCTGTTAGATATAATAAAAAAATTAATGACACTCAAGAATACTTTTTAAAGAAGTGGCATATTGATGACCCTGTAGACGAACTTGATATAGAGAGAAATGATCGTATTATGAACATCCAAGGAAACCGTAATCCATTTGTTGATTATCCTGAACTTGTCGATAGAATTAAGAATTTTTAGAGAAAATTTTCAAAGCTGAAACAATCGGCTCCTTGAGCTAGGAGCCGAAGATAAATTATTTAATTATAAATTTATAAATATTTCTGGATGGTTTATATCCACATGAATCGTATCCATTCCTGCAAGTTGAGCACCTTTTAATCCAACATCTCCATCATCAAAAAAGATACACTTTGAAGGTAATACATTTAATTGTGTCCCCATTAATTCATATGGTTCAGTACTATCTTTTCCAAGTTCAGTGTCATCAGCACAAATTATAGAATCAAAGTAGTGATCAAGTTTAAGAATAGGTAAGAGCTGATCTACCACTTCATGGCTTCCCCCAGTAATAACACCAAGGGGAATCTTTCCATGATATTCTTTTATGATAGCTAGAACAGATTCAACGATTCCAACTTTGTCTAAATTCTTTAGATACATCTCTCTCTTTTGTGTCGCGACAGTTTTTAGGTCTAACTCTTTATCAAATCTTTCATTTACGATCGAAACAATTCTCTGACTTGCCATTCCCGCTGTTTCCATTAGGAAATCTTCAGTTATCTCTACACCATTTATAGAAAATGTATCCATCCACGCCTTATTATGCAGAGGCATAGAGTCGAGGAGAGTACCATCTAAATCAAAAATTAGAGCTTCATAGTTACTTAGGTCTTTGTTTAGCTTTTTCAAATTTTATCCTTTCTAATTACTTATTTGCTCATTCTAAAACTAAGGGACCAACTTGTACTACAAGTTTTCCAAAGTTTTTTCCTACTAGCAGTCCTTGGAAAGCTTCAACTGTATTTTCTAGTCCTTCAACAAGGTCTTCTTTATAGTTTAATTTTCCCTCTGATAGCCAAGTTCCCATTTGAGTTGCAAACTCTTCATAACGATGACCGTAGTCATCAAAGACAATAAAGCCTTGAACCTTGATTCTCTTAGTAAGAATAGTTCCCATAAGTTGTGAGATGCGATCTGGTCCATCAGGTAGTGAGGTTGCATTGTACTGTGAAATAAGTCCACAGAGAGGGATTCTTGCACTTGTATTTAGAAGTGGCATCACAGCATCAAATACTTTCCCTCCAACATTTTCATAGTAGATATCAATTCCATCTGAACATACCTGTTCTAAGTCTTTTTCAAATGTTTCACTCTTGTGATTAACACAGCTATCAACGCCAAGTACTTCTTTAGCATAATTACATTTCTCTTCTGTTCCAGCGATACCAACGACCTTGCAACCTTTAATTTTTGCTATCTGCGCGACAACACTTCCAACTGCTCCCGTTGCTCCTGCAACTACAACTGTTTCTCCCTTTTTAGGTTTTCCAATATCAAGTAGTCCCATAAACGCAGTGAAACCTGGCATACCCATTATACCTAGAGCGTAAGATGGATTGGCCATATCATTACTAAGCTTTAAAAGACCTACTCCATCAGAAATGGAGTAATCTTGCCAGCCTCCAAAGGCCATAACTAAATCTCCCTCTTGGAAGTTTTGATTGAGAGACTTTTCAACTCTACATACACTTCCTCCTGTCATCACTTCTCCTATCTTTAATGGAGCAGCGTATGACTCTGCATCATTCATTCTTCCTCTCATATATGGATCAAGAGATAGAAAGACTGTTCTTAGAAGAACTTGTCCTTTCTCTGGAGTAGGGACTTCTGACTCTATGAGCTTGAAGTCTGTATCGAGAGGAGCACCTTTGGGTCTCTGCGCTAAAGTAATTTTTCTATTCACTATCTTTGATTGCGTCATTTTTCTTCCTTTATGTAAGTCATTAGTTTTTAAAAGAGTTCATATTATATTGTTACTGTAAATCGTTGGTTTTTTATAGGATAAAACTGAATATCTAACATTCTTTTGAGGATGGCCTGTTTTGATTGACAAACATAAGTTCGGCGGGTGAACCTATTGGCTAAATTTATTTAAATATCTTAGGGGAGAGACATGAGATCTATAATTTCAATTGTTTTTATATCAATTTTTATGAGTACAACTGCGTGTGCAACAAACTCAAATGATACATTTTTACGAGGACTAGTTTCTGGATCAAGAGGTGGAAACTCTGTTGGGCCAGCTGTTGAGTTTGATTCTGCTATACCTCAAACATGGAATGATGTACGTGAGCAAGGCATAACAAAACACGAAAGAGATAGAAGAGCAATTCTAGCAATGCAAGGTGAATATGAAGTTAGCTTTGAGTTCCTAGAAGCTTTTCTTATGGATACACCTAAACAGAAAGATACTCCTTACTTTTCTAAAGCAACAGAGATCGTAAAGGTTATTGAGAACCGTGAAGACTTTATTTCTCTTCAACATATTATTGTTATGTACTTCAAGATGGATGGTCAGGTTCATGGACCAGTTGTTGTAAAGCACTGGAGACAAGATTGGGAATGGCAAGGAAGTGATAGATTCATTTATCAAGGTTCAAATAAGTGGAATACATCTGAAGTTCAAAACACTGGTAAGTGGGTTTGGAATGTTTTCCAGGTAGATGATTCTCCTCGCTATAGTGGAGTAGGAGAATGGAGTCATTTAGAGTCAGCTTCATTCTTTAATAGTGATATGATGTCTCGTCCTCTTCCAAGAAGAGAGTTTTCTGTTCGTAGCGATTATAAACTTCTAATGGGAAAAGAAACTCTAATTATTACTCCAACAAACTGGTACCACGAACAAAAGGCCTTTAAGCATGAAGGTGACTTAAAAAATGGAAAGTTTAATGGAAAACTTTTAAGTAGAGAAGTAGGTCAAAATACTTATAAGAGAATTAAGAACTTTGATTGGTCTGCTGGGCTAAAGTATTGGGATAAAACTCAAGGATACTGGAGTGATGTAAGAGCTGTTTGGAAAGAACTAGTGAAGAGAGAGTCTCTAGAACTTAGAGGTTCTGTAGATGGCGTGAAGTTATTTTCTGTGCACTTCAAGCAGGCTGAAGATGACAAAGTATTAGCGATGTCTTCAAAAGAAAGACAAGTTCTTATAATGAAGACCATTTCTAAGTATATAAAGTAATAATTAAAGTATCTATGGGGCCAGATTCTTCTGGCCCTTATATCCTCAATTTTTCTTAAGTTACAAGAACTTATTTCCATATCTTAAATAAAAATAAAAGATTGTATACTTCATCTAACTATTATTGAGTTGAAGGAAAATATCTTATGATCAAAATGACAGTAGTCTTCTTATTTTTCTTAGTCCTGCCTTCTAGTTACGCAAGCATAACTAGTGCTTCTATATTTAAAGAAATGCAGTCAACCAACCCTGGTGTCATCTCAGGAAGAACTGCTGCAACTTTCTCTGCTCTTGTAAAAAAAGATCAAATAACTATAGAGCAGTCAGATTTATCTGCAGGGCCTCTAGGAGCAGGCTCTAGTTTTGAATCTTCAATTGATATTATAAACTATAGTGCTTTCTATGGGGGAAAGGGCGGTGGACTTACTACCGAAATTTTTGCTGAAACTGGGTCTGGAGGTAAGAATGATAAGGTTATCGAGCCAGGTAATACTATTGAATATACAACTGATTCATCACTTACCAACATGAGTATTGGGCTAGGTTTATTTAAGGGGTTAGGTATCTCCTTACTTAAAGTAGATGCAGAGGATATTCAAAGTGTAAATGGAACTCTTGGAGGAAGTACTGTAAGTATTAATACAACTTCAGAGACGTCTGTAACAGGTTTTACTATTGGAACTGCTTTTAATCTAGGTTTAGATTATGGTTTTTTCTATCAGAAAGCAGACTATGAAACAAAGACCAATGTTGTTTACGCAAGCGGCAGTGGAAATGGTGAGATCTCTGGTGATAGAGTTGGCCTAGGTGTAGGACACGCAAATAAAGTCTTTAGAGCTGAAGTTGGTTATGTTCGTAACGTTAAAGCAATGAATGCTGGTGATTCGGGCGAATTGACGCCATCAATGATAGAGTTTACGGCTGAAGCAAAGCTTGGAAAGTTAAAGCTTGGATACACTGGACGATACATGATGGATGGTTTCTTCTTATACAGGAATATACTTTTCAATGTCCTAGCTTATCAGGGGACAAATGAAGCAAGACTAGATAATACATTTAACTTCTCTTATGGAAGTGACTCTAAGGGACATTCTTTTAGTGGATCTGTATCAATTGGTACAACAGAATCTGAACAGACTCAGAATTTAATATCTAGTGATAATACAAAATATAAGACTGTAACATCTTCGAAATCTTTTAGTCTGAGTTACTCTTATATATTTTGATCTGATTTTATAGATTTAAGATTCTTTTTCATTGATAGGAGAAGTGGGTCATAATTTTGACCCACGTTAACTTCTTTCTATTTAGATAAAAGGATATCTACAAAAGTAGTTCCACTATTTATTGAAGATTTTGGTTTTGCATTTTGATTCTTAATAAGGACTTTCTTTTCAGTGAAAAGCTTTTTGAACTGACCTTTAGAAATTTCTTTAAGCTCTATGTTTTCATCTTGAGCTTTCAGCGCTTCAAATAGTACTGCGTCTAGTTTTTGTCCTGACTCTTCTAATTCAAGAGTTATGCGAAATGAATTCTCTGGTTTCTCTGGCTGCTGTATTGTCATCTTTTATTACCTTATGATCTTTTTTATTAAAATTAAAAAGCTAATCTAACATTAGAATAAGGAAAGGTCTGTAAGTACTTTAACTTTACTGACATGGAGGGGAATAGTTGCTAATAATAGAGTCATCATTGAATATAGACTTATCTATTTGATTAAGTAAAGTATTGGATTTAGGTATGAATATACTAAAGTACTTCAAGGGCTATCCTGAAGAGGTTTTAAATCAAATTGAAGGATTGGTACAGTCTGGTAAGTTAAAAACGTACTTATATGCAAAGTATCCCGAACCTCACAATATCTCATCTGACAAACTCCTCTTTCAATATACAAATGGTCTTAAGCAACAGTATCTAAAAAAGGCACCTCAACTAAGTAAGGTGATTTATGAAAAGCAAAAGGATATTGTGCAAAGTGCTCTCGGTAACCATACTTTTGTTAGTCGAAATCACGGTGGAAAGTTAAAGAGTAAGCATGAAATTAGAGTCTCTAGTACTCTTAAGAATGCTCCAATGGAGATGTTAGAAATGCTTGTTGTTCATGAGCTTGCTCACTTTAAAGAAAAAGATCACAATAAGGCGTTTTATAAATTATGTACCTACATGCAAGAAGATTATCATCAAGTAGAGTTTGATCTAAGACTCTACTTGCTATTATTAGACCTTGGGGAGACCCTCTATTAGAAAGAGAGTGATGCCCCTAACTTAAGCTTATGTTCTTTATTATCACTTCCATCATTGTTTCTACTGTCACCATGAATATACTCTGCGGCTAAATTTAGGCTCTTTATATCTATTGAGTAAGAAGCGTAGTAGTAGAGAAGTTTATAATCACCAGACTCTGATCTTGTCTGATGATTTACTCCTAGCATAAGTCTAGAGTTTTCTTTTAGTCTATATCCTAGTATCGCTTCAATTCCATCTGAGTGTACAAATCGATTATCATTTGTAAGCTCTAAGTCTTTTGCTCTAGTGTAGACACCGTTTATAAAAAAATTCTTGAAGTTATACTTAAATCCATATGAAATACTGAGTTGAGACTCACTATGTCCATTATTATCAAATATAAGATTTAAAGCAGAGATTCCGATTGTATATTTATTTTTAACATATTGAATTGACGCTGCTTGGGCCTGCTTATAGACAAGAGATGACTCAGGTGTACCGTCATTATCGAAGTCATAGCTTATCATTTCCTTACCAGTAAGTTTTGTCTGAAGGGCAAACCTTAGGTTCTTATACTTGTACCTTAGTTGAATAACTTCTGAAGCTCTATATGTACCATCAACTTCACCAGTTGCCGTATAAGCAGATGAAGCTCTAGCTCCATCAGTAAAAAATAAGTCAGTATACTCTGCAATGTCGTAGAAGACAGACCACATTTTTCCAGCTGAAATAGTAAAATTACTATTATAGAAAGAAAGATAGCCTAAGCGATTTCCAAAAGGTCCACTATTTGAAACTACATCATATTGCTTTCCTTCAAAATTTGAAGATCCAAAACCACTGTTGTTTCTATTGGTATTGATTGACCATTCGCCCCTCAATGAAGCCGACCAACCTTCCATAACTTCAGCTTGATCATACGTGATACCAATTCTGGAAGAGTTATCTCCGAGTGCTTGTGATCCTTCATCAAAATCTAAAGCAGAGACGAGTGCAATCTTTCCGTAGATGCCAAGATTATCACTGTTGAGAGCATAACCATTCACACTCAGAAGTAGTAATAAGAAAGAAACTGATATCCTTTTCATAATCTATCCATTTTTAAAATTTAATGTATTTAGTAAAAGTTTATTGTTTATTGAACAAAAAGACTATTACTTTTAGAAAATATTGGGTCTTTTGGTTCTTTATCTATTAGGTAAAGTCTTATATCGTTATATTATGACTTCTTATTCAAAGCTTTTATTTATTTTTATACTACAGAGTGCTCTAGCATTAAGTGTGAGTAGTATTAATATAAGTGAAGTTGATGTAGATGGTCATTTTGAACAGTTCGCGTCAGTTAATAATTCCCATCATGATAATATTGACGATAGCATTGTCCCGCACAAACATACACATAAACATACTGAAGACGGAGAAGAGCATGAACATACACATGAACATTTCAAAGTCTCTAATGTTGAAATCTTAAAGTTTCAAAATAAATCTGGCCCTGATATTTGTCTTAACTATTCATATCGTAGAAAACAGGTATTTCTTAATACTGCTCATATTTCATCAGAGCACTCTCTCGAAATTTTTAGACCTCCTATTGTTTAACTTTAAAATTTGATTAAGTTAAAAATAAATATAGGAGAAAATATGTTAAATATAACAATAGGCATATCTTCATTTCTACTTACGGCAAATTCATTTGCTCACGGTATTAGTGAAAGCTCAAAGCAAGCTATGATTGAAGGTGGTTATCTTCAATATGTATGGCTTGGAGCAGAACACATGATTACTGGTTATGACCATCTACTTTTTTTACTTGGGGTAATCTTCTTTTTAACAAGTTTTACAGACATCGTTAAATTTATTAGTGCCTTCACTATCGGTCACAGTATTACACTTATTCTTGCAACATTCTTAGGCGTATCTGCTAATTACTGGATTATTGATGCCGTAATCGCATTGAGCGTATGTTATAAGGGTCTGGATAATAATGGTTCTTTAAAAAGATACTTAGGTCTTAAGAAGTCACCAAATCTTTTATTGATGGTTTTCATATTTGGTTTGATTCACGGCTTTGGACTCTCAACTCGCTTGCAACAACTGCCCTTAGGTGAGAAAGGATCTAGTATGTTAATGCGTATAATTTCTTTCAATGTTGGAGTAGAGCTTGGACAAGTATTTGCTTTAGTCATTATGCTCTTTATTCTAAATCAAGTCAGAAGACTTAAAGTATTTAGTATGATTTCTAAAGTTTCTAATGATGGATTAGTCATTGCTGGTGGATTACTTTTTTTAATGCAGATGCACGGGTATTTACATCAATCAAGCCCAGATGAGTTTGGCTTTTCAGAAGATAGTCATATTCATCATCACTTAGATCTTGAGAAAGTTAAGCAAAATAATATAAATAAACATGACAATATTTAGGAGAATTTATGAAATTAATAACTTTTATTATAGCAATCGCGATCTCAACATATACATTTGGAGGAGAGGGGCATGGACACTCTCATTCTAATGGGCATTCTCACTCACATGAGAAAAAAGAAATAACAAAAGATAAAGCACTAGTAATTGCAAAACAAAATATTGAAAGATTAATTAAAGCTAAAAAAATCCATACGAGTTGGAAAGGCTCTAAGTTAGACTCTTCAGTAAAAAAGAAATTTAATAATAAGACAGAATGGTTACTTACTTTTTCAAATGAAGAAGGTGAGAAGGGAAAAAAACTATTTATCTTTTTAAATCTTAGTGGTGAATTTGTAGCCGCTAATTTTACAGGGAAATAATATGTGGCTAGCAATAGGAAAAACAGTTGTAGCAGCAGTACTAATTAGTTTCGTTTCATGGCTGTCTGGAAAGAAGACTGGTCTTGCTGGTTTTATTACAGCTCTACCTCTAACAACTCTCTTGGCCCTTGCATTTTCTCACCTTCAATGGGGTGATAGTGAGCAGTCCGTTGAGTATGCTAAGAGTGTTTTTGTCGCAATTCCAGTTTCGTTACTATTTTTTGTACCATTTTTATTTGCGCAAAAGTTTAGTCTAAATTTTTGGAGCTGCTACTCAATAGGTATTTTTCTTTTAGGTGTAGGATATTTTCTACATTCCTATATAGTTAAGGCCGTATAGTAATTTCTAAAGACCATCCTTAACTAGGGATGGTCTATTTTTTGATACTTAATTTAAAAATTATTTAAATGAGGCCTTATGGTCAGTAAAGTACTGACCATTAATATTAGGCTTTTGCTACATTAATTTTTTTACCTTTAATATAATTGAACATAACTGTTGAAATGATTAGAACAACACCTACAGCTCTTAGAGACTCTGTAGTAAAGACCACTGATACTCCGCAAATAGCAAGAATAACTCTTTCTGGAACTTTTAGTTTATTTATGATTATTCCTTCAATAGATCCAGCAAATGCTATGATAATTGCTATTGTTGAAATAATTGCAAAAATAAATTCAACCATCCCTTCACCTTCAACAAGAACCAGATTTGAAAACGCCATCATTAATGGAATTAAGAAGAATCCTTGAGCTAGTTTGAAAGCTTGCACGGCCGATTTCATAGGGGAGGCATTGGCCACACCAGCTCCGGCAAATGCCGCAAGTGCAATAGGTGGAGTTACGTTAGAGGTCTGAGATAACCAAAAGACGATCATGTGCGCAGTCAGAATAGATAGTCCTAAATCAGTTAGTGCTGGAACTGCCATAATTGAAAGAACAATATATGCTGCAGTAACAGGTAAACCCATCCCTAAGATAATTGCTGCTACCATAATTAGTGCGAGAACCGACCAGAGATATCCTCCAGAAAGTGCAAGTAGAAATTGTGTAAACTGAAGTCCAATCCCTGTTTGTCCTACAACTCCAACAACTATCCCTGCTGTTGCACACGCACAAGAGATTGAAAGAGTCATATTAGCTCCTTCTTTTAGAGCTTCAAAAAATACTTTTAATCCAAATCTTGTTTCTTTTCTTATCAGTGCAGCACAAACTATCGCTGCGCAACCAGCAATACCAACTAAGACTGGAGAGTAGTTTAATAATAGGAGAGAAGTTAGTAGTAAAAGAGGTATTAGAAAGTGCCAGCCTCTTTTTAATACTACAGTGATTTTCTCTGTCGTATCCATTCCACTTAAGCCAAGTTTTGTGGCCATTAAGTGTACATAGAGTAGCGTACAAGCAAAATAGAGAATTGCTGGAGCGATTGATACAAGAAGAATATTACTATATGGAATCCCTGTGAATTGCGCCATTACGAAAGCTCCTGCTCCCATTACTGGAGGCATGATCTGTCCACCGGTTGAAGCTGCTGCTTCAATTCCCGCTGCTTGCTCAGGCTTATATCCAAGCTTTTTCATCATAGGAATTGTAAAAGCTCCAGTCGTTACAGTATTTGCAATCGCTGAACCTGATATTGAACCTAACGCCGCAGACGCAAGAACACTTGCCTTGGCCGGTCCACCTTTATACTTTCCTGCTGCTGCAAAAGAAGCATCGATAAAAAACTTACCAGCTCCACTTACATTTAAGAATGCACCAAATAGGATAAACATAAAAACCACACCAGCAGCAATTGCTAGAGGGGCTCCAAATACTCCATTTGTAGAATATATATGAAACCTTATAACTTCTTCTAAACTAAAGCCCTTACTTGCAAACGAAGCGGGGAGAGCATCACCGTATAGAGCATAAGCTAGAAAGATTGCAGAAATGGCAACCATTATAAAACCAACAGTTCTTCTTGTTGCTTCCAATAGTAGGACCATTAAAATTGCGCCTGCAATTAAGTCATTTTTAGAAAGTCCATCTATTAGAAATGAAATGTCATCATAGTTGAAACTTGTAATTTTTATGCTTGAGTAAATTGTAATTGCGCAAAAGAATAAATCAACAAACCTACCTGGAAGGTAAAGCTTAGGGTGAGTATCTTTATTAAACATTGGCTTTACTAAGAAAACTAATACAAGTACCCAGGATACATGTATCGGTCTAAACACTGGGGCCGAAAGCCCTGCCGTAATACCATACCAAACTTGGAATATAGAAAGGCAAATAGCTGCTACCGTAAAAACTGATAGCAGAAAATTATGTGTAATAAAATTTAGAGATTTATCTTTAGTCATTTAGTTCTACTTTGTTTTTAGTTTTTCATTTCTATACTTAAGAGCTCCTGGGTGTAGTTCTGCACCTTTTAGCTTTGTCATATTTTCAAGTGTTGTAAATTTTGTATCATTTATAGCATTACGAATTTGTTTCATATTTTCAAAAGCTACTTTAGTCATTTCATAAGCTAACTTCTCATCTAGAGTCTTATTTACAACAAGTACATTCCAAACTGCAGGAGCAGTAAATGCTGGAACTTTATTGTAATTCTCTGCTGGAACATCTAATCCTTCATAAGAAGGGTTATCTGCTATTACTTTTGCTATCTCTTCTTTTGAGAAACTTAAGATACGAATATTGTGAGTTAGAGCAACTTCTGTAATTGCACCTGTTGAAAGACTTCCAACAATAACACCAGCATCAATTTGATTATTAGATAGTGCTCTAGTTGTTGCTGTATAATTTAGAGATTGTGCTTTTATATCACTTTCTTTAATACCAAGTGTGTTCAGTATATTAACTGCACTTACTCTTGTCCCTGATCCAGGTGCTCCAAGTGAGACCTTTTTACCTTTTAAGTCTGAAAGCTTTGTGATTTTAGAATCGGCCGGAACAATAAATTGAACAACATTTGGGTATAGGGCAAAAAGAACTGATATAGGCATCTTTCTAGGAAATGGCTTCTTACCTGCATTCGCTTGAAGAACAACGTTACCCATTGCAATACCTGCAAGTTGCTTGTTCGTTGAGACTTTTATTGTATTTTCAACAGAAGCTGCAGTTACTTCAGCTCTCATATTAAAGTTAGGGATTTTCTCTCCCCACACTTTTGCCAACATTCCACCTAGTGGATAGTATGTACCACTCTGACTACCAGTACCAATTGTATAATTTGTATTAGCTAATGTTAGTTGAGACAGTAGTGTACACATTAAGAATATACTTAATTTTTTCATGCGACTTTCCTAGTTATGGAGAATTATTTCTAATACTAGACATTAGGGAACCTTATCAAATTAGTCAATTTTTTGATGTCTAACTTTGGTC
>NZ_JBFGYP010000034.1:0-27092 GCF_041587335.1 Halobacteriovorax sp. | reverse complement strand
ATATCGGCAACCGTTGTATATGAGCTTCCTTTGATAAGGGTTAACTTCTTTGGAATATTATCATTGTGTTCAATAGATATTCCCGCTCCGTAATCTACTCTATCCCCTATTGCTTCATCTTCATCTGTCTCTTCATCATCAGAACTACTTGCCCAAAGTTCCCACTTCTTTTCTTTTTTTGATTTCTTTTTCTTTTTATCTTTTGAAGTATTTTCAAGTAAGTTTCGTTTTACTTTAAAGTATTGAACATTAACGTTTTCACTATCATGGACATCAATACGAACAATTATATTATTATCCTCACCCTGTCCTCTATAGAAATATGTTCTTTTTTTATTATCTCTTATCTGAAGAGCATTTATATTCTCAATAGGTATTTCATTACTAATTAAAACTAGTGACTTCTCAAAATCAATCTCAAAGTCTTTTGAGATATTATTTGAATCATTAAAGCGTTCACATTCTATTTCATCAGTTAGAAAATCTTGGTTAAAAGTATAGTGATAGAGAGCATCAAACCCGGAGACTTTTTCTATAGTACGCAACTCAGGATTTTTCTCATCTTCATTCTCAGCCGTTTTTAAAATTATTTTATTAATCTCTGTGACAAGTGGAGACAAAGTGTCACATGAGACACAAACACCAGGGTCCAGCCTCTCTTCCTCTTCCAAAGGCATAATCTCAAAGCCTCCAGACTTTTTAATTTCTTTATATGTTTCGTATACCTCTCTGAGCTCACGTTTCAAACTCGACTCATTATCCACAGTCTGTCCAAAGCAATTTGAACCTAAAGAAAATATAAATATTAAGGAATAGAGATAGTTCAACATGTATACTTATCGGCTAGGTATACGTTATCTTTGAATCATTTCTTGCATATTCCACAGATATCATTTAAAAATAGTAAAAAGAGGAATTTATGACATTACCAAGAAAGAAATTATCCAACGTTTTTACTCTACTTATTGCCCTGAATAACCACGGAATTGTAAAGTTTGAAGATATACACTGGCTTAGATCAGAATTTGCTCAGTGGGCAAACTCACTTTTAAAAAAAGTAAGTCTATAGTTTGCGACCTCAGTTGAGGCCGCAGCAATTAATTAATTCATACTTTGTTTTTCAAGTATTTTTCTTTCAGTTTCAAGATCGCGATTCTCCGCTTTCTCTTCAGAAAACTTCTCACCATACCTAGCTTTTAGTTTTTCAATATTTCTCTCCATTACATCACTCATCTCTACACCTAGCTCGTCTGAAACAATTGCTAGATACCAAAATAAGTCACCCATCTCTTCAGCAAGATTTACTCTATCGAGCTCTTTTCCATAAAAGATATGCTTTTTTAAAGCATCTAGAAACTCTCCAGCTTCCGTAGACAGACCAATACCTGCATGAAGTAATCTCTTAACTCCATCGTTCTCAAGTCTTGAATTCATAGAGTCAAAGTCAGTTGACTCAGTTTTAATAGCTAATTTTACATATTCTTGTGTATTCATAAATCCCCCATTTATGCATAATTTCTCAATTAGAAACTAAAGAGTCAATACCCCGGAGGGTCCGGACACTTAGGATATTTTGGGAGGGAATTGTTTTGGTAGGCTTACTGGAAGATATTTTGAAATTTATACTCAGAGGTCTCTAAGTGTCCTTCTCAATTATCATCACACTATGCCTCCGCAAAGATGTCACAATTTTGTAAAGTTTAAGTCAAATCGAACAATATTTAAGTCGCAATGCAATGAGTACCTGATATCCTTGATGTCTGATTATATTGAGATAGAATAGTCACTAAATTAATATTTTTTGGAGTAAAAAATGAACATTATGCCATTTGTCCCATTTATTGTTATCTTACTTATTCTCTTATTTAATACGATCAAAATTTTGAACGAATATGAAAGGGCCGTAGTCTTTAGACTAGGAAGATTTTCAGGTGTTCGTGGTCCGGGTCTAATAATCTTAGTACCAGGTATTGAAAAGATGAGAAGAGTAGACCTTAGAACTGTTACAATGGATATCCCATCTCAAGATATTATCTCTAAAGATAACGTCACTCTTAAAGTGAATGGTGTTGTATACTTCAGAGTTAACAATCCAGAAAAAGCAATTATTGCTGTTGAAGATAGCCTACAGGCCACAGCGCAAATCTCTCAAACAACTCTTAGATCTGTTATCGGTCAATTTGAACTTGATGAAATACTTTCTCAAAGAGAGGAAATTAATCAAAGACTACAAGCAATTCTTGATGATCAAACAGAGCCTTGGGGGATTAAAGTATCTGCCGTAGAGGTAAAAGCAATTGATCTACCTATTGAAATGCAAAGAGCAATGGCAAAACAAGCAGAGGCAGAAAGAGATAAAAGAGCAAAAGTTATCTCTGCTGATGGAGAGCTACAGGCCTCAAAGAAACTAGCAGAAGCAGCTGAAATACTTGGTAGCCAAAAAGATGCAATAACTCTTAGATACCTAGATACAATGAGAGAGATCTCAAGTGGAGATGGTAAGACAACTACATTCTTCCCACTACCTGTAGATTTCTTAAATATGCTTACTAAGAAATGATACACAAGCTCGTACCTTTCTTAAGACACAATGACTCGCTAGAAATTCTAGCGAGTGCTTTTTTAAATGAAACTTCTCTTATTCTAAATTATAAGCTCCAGGGAAACCTAAACTCCATAAAACTTCCAAAGAAAAACGAGTTAAAACGAGAGATAGGTCTCTGGGAAACGACTTGTTTTGAATTCTTCTTACTAAATGATTTTGATAAGTCATACTATGAGTTTAACTTCTCACCTTCTGGTAAGTGGAATTGCTTCTTTTTTAAAAATCAAGGAGACCCTCTAAAAGAGGCCGAGTGTAGAGTAAATAATTTTGAATGCATTACAGAGGAAAATAATTTTGAAATGCGTATAGAGTTAGATATGACATCACTAGGCCAATCATTTAGAAGAGTAGATGAATTTAAAATGAATTTAACAACTGTAATTGATTCTGACTCTCTGTCTTATTGGGCACTAGAGCACGGAAAAGAAAGACCTAATTTTCACGATTTTAAATATTACGCAAAAATAAAAAAGTCAGGTAACAAGCCGAAACTTGTTACCTGACACCCACACACTACACATCTTACTACTGGCACAACCCAGTAGCAGAAGAAATATCTATTTTCATTAATTCTTTAAAACTTGGATTCGAACTCGTCTCAATTAAAACATCTACTGTTTCAAAAGCATCTTCTTCATTAACAGCATCAAAGTTTCTAAATTCGAACGAAATATAAATCTTCGTATCAAAAGAAGTTTTTGAGTTTTCTGGAACGTGTACAAAACTTGTAACAGAATCAGTCATAAGAATATCTAGACGTTGATCTATTGCCTCAGCTTCTCCACCGAAACATCTATTTAAAATAGTCTTACTTATAAGTCTTTCCATTCTATTATCAAATTTCCCTGCCAAATCATCATTCAAATAACGGTAAACAACTTGTGTATCCGCCATTACAGAAACGACCGTAAGCAAGCAAATAATTGATAAAAACTTCTTCATAAAACAATCTCCAAATTTTTTTAATTTGTTGTAGGCCTTTCTAGAATGTTTATTTTCCTTTTTCAATTGCTTGAAACTAAACGTGTCAAGTTTTCCTGCGCAAACTTTGTGAAACATTCGCAAAAAGTGCGAATTTTATTTAAGCTTTATACGAAAAGAACGATAAGCTTATAGAATTATGGAAAAAGAAAAGAAATTAAATATATTCGAGTACGCTGACTATCGTGAATTCCTTAAGGACTTTAACGAAATGAAGAAGCGTGTAAATCCTTCATGGTCATTTGGTCTGTGGGCTTCAAAGCTTGGGCTCAATAGTATCTCCTCTATAACAATGATCATAAATGGACAAAGACATGCAGGAAAAAAAATTCAGGCCTCTTTGATAAAATATTTCGATTTCAATTCTAAAGAAACCTATTACTTTGAAGAGCTCGTTAAAATAGCTAAAAGTAGTAAGAATGATCCAAGCTTAACAATACTGATGCTTGAACAAAATGAAGACCTCAAAAGCTTAAGAGAAGAAAATACTGAGCAAGTAGATCTCTTCTTCAACTGGAAGGCCCACTGTGTGAAAGAGCTCACTCAAATAACTGACTTCATACCAGATGGAGCTTGGGTAGAGAAAAGAACAAATGGTCTAATTAAAGAAGAGGAAGCAAATAAGCTTCTTAGCGCTTTATTAAAAAACAACTTTATTGAAAAATGCAATATTAATGGAAAAGAAACTCTAGCTGCTGTCGGGGCCATACATCCAACAAAAGAAGTTACAATGGATGCCGCTAAGGCCTACCACAAAGGTCTAATGGATAACTCTTATGAAGCGATTAATACGCATAAGGATAAGAGGTCATTAAATGCTACGACTCTATCAGTACTAAAAGAAGATATTCCAAAAGCTAAAGAAATCATTAGAGAATTTCAAATGCATTTCTCCGAAGAAATTGAAAAGAATCCTGCCGATGAAGTCTATCAGCTCAATATTCAGTTTTTCCCACTTACTAATAAAGACTAACAAAATCCTTAGCAACTAAAATGAGTTTAGTAACATAATTTCCTAAACTTAACGCACTACTAAATTCTAGAATAAACAATTCTGCAAGTTTTCCGTGACGTAATCCGACTTCTCTGGTCAAATATTTTACCACACAATAACATATTTTCTCGGAGACTAACTATGGACCTGATGCCAATCAATGACATCATCGTAAATAATAAATACTTAAGAACTAATACTAATGTAGATAACTTAATTGAGAGTATTGAAAATATAGGTCTTATAAGCCCACTTATTATTAACTTAGAAAATAAGTTAATCGCAGGTGGACGTCGCTACTCTGCTTTGAAAAAAATGGGAAGAGAAGAAGTTGCGGTAATCAAAGTAGATGAAGGTGACCTGAAAGAAGAATTAATTTCAATTGATGAGAATCTAGTTAGAAAAAATCTTACAGATCTAGAGTTTGAAAACTGCCTAAATAGAGGAAAGGAGATTTACGAAAAATTAAATCCAAGCTTGAAAGAAGAAATAACAATTAAAGACCTTGCGAGACCTTCAAAGAAAAAGGCAGTAGAAGAAGACTTAAACGAAGAGCTAAGCGCGGCTGTTGAACAAGCAGAAATTAGAACATTTGTTAAAGACACTGCTGATAAAACAGGTCTAAGCGAAAGAGCAATTAAGGCCGCTATCCTTAGAGATAGAGATTCTTCAAATAGCGTAAAAAATGCAAGACTAAATGGTGAGCTAGGAGCTACTCAGGCAAATGAACTAATCAAGCTTCCTCAAGAAGTTCAGGAAGAAATCCTACCTTTCATTAGAGAGAAAGCTGCCAATGTAGTTAAAGACCTAGTGAAAGAAGTTCAAAATGTTGGAGCAAAAGAAGCTATTGAAAAAGTCTTAGCAAAAGATCCACTAATCACAGACTTTAAAGCAATCAAGAACACTACAAAGAGACTTAACAGAACTCTTATCAAAGTTATTACAGAGAATAGATCTGTAGAGGGTAAAGAGAGAGAAGATGCTATGAAAGAGCTTATTTCTCTAAAATCATCTATCGATGAATTAATCGAATTCTACCAATAATAAATATATGCCCTAAGTAACTGATACTTAGGGCCATTTGACGCATACTTTCTAGTCACACTCCTCGCATTTTTATACACTCCCCTTAAATATTTAAATCAATACGAAGGATATATATGAAGTTACAAAGCTACGCTCAAGGACAATGGATTGAAGGAAAAACCGATGGTGCGAACTTATTAGATGCATCTAACGGTAAACTGATTGGTACGGCATGCTCTAAAGGTTTAGACTTTGGAGAGATGCTAGACTTCGGAAGAAGAATTGGTAACAAGAATCTTCGCTCTATGACATTTCACGAGAGAGCAAGGGCACTTAAAGCACTAGCTCTTCACCTACTTGAACATAAGGATAAGTTTTATCAAGTATCATTCATGACTGGGGCAACGAAAGTTGATAGCTGGATTGATATCGAAGGTGGAATTGGAAACCTATTTGTTTATTCATCAAAAGGTAGAAGAGAGCTTCCAAATGAAAAGTTTCTAGTTGACGGTGCGCCTGAGCACTTAAGTAAGGGTGGAACTTTCCTTGGTCACCATATATGGACACCAAAGAGAGGCTGCGCGGTTCATATTAATGCTTTTAACTTCCCTGTTTGGGGAATGCTAGAAAAGATAGCGGTAAACATTCTTGCGGGAATGCCTGCAATTGTAAAACCAGCCACAGCGACAAGCTATTTAACAGAAGTCGTTTTCAGAGAGATTATTGCTTCAAATATACTTCCAGAAGGTTCATTGCAATTAATCTCAGGAAGCGCGTCTGGAATTTTAGATCATGCAACGTCTCAAGATGTCATTACATTCACAGGTTCTGCATCAACAGGAAAAATGCTTAAGTCACATAAGAATATTTTAGAAAATAACATTCCATTTAACATGGAAGCCGATTCTTTAAATGCATCAATACTTGGCCCTGATGCCAAGGTTGGAACAGAAGAGTTTGATTTATTTGTAAAAGAAGTATCTAGAGAAATGACTGTTAAAGCTGGTCAAAAGTGTACGGCCATCAGAAGAATTATTATTCCTAGAGATAGTGTGGAAGATGTACAAAAAGCTCTAATTGCCAGACTAGAAAAAATAACGATTGGTGATCCTAGAGAGAAAGATGTTCGCATGGGACCTCTTGCTAGTATCTCTCAAAAAGAAGAAGTTCTATCGAAAATAGAAGAACTAAGAAAAGATAGTGAACTTATATACGGTGGTGGACTTCCACAAAGTATCATAGGTGGTGACATGGAGAAGGGAGCGTTTGTTTCTCCAACTCTCCTACTATGTAACACTCCAATGACAACAAGCTCAGTACATAATATTGAGGCCTTTGGTCCAGTGAGTACTATTCTACCATATGACTCAACTGAAGAGGCCATTGAGTTAAGTCACAAGGGCGAAGGTTCTCTAGTAAGTTCTATCGTAACTAACGATAATGCTTTTGCGACAGAGATGGTTCTTGAGACTGCTTCCAGCCATGGAAGAGTACTCGTACTCAACAGACATTGTGCTAAAGAGTCGACAGGTCATGGATCTCCAATGCCTCAACTCGTTCACGGTGGACCAGGTAGAGCTGGTGGTGGTGAAGAGATGGGTGGTATTAGAGGTGTAAACCACTATATGCAAAGAACTGCAATCCAAGGTCACCCAACAACTTTAACTGCAATAACAAACGTATTTCAGCCAGGAAGTGAATTAAATGAATCAAAGATTCATCCTTTCAGAAAACATTTTGAGGAAGTTCAAATTGGAGATACTTTAACAACTCACAAAAGAACGGTAACAGAAACAGATATTGTTAACTTTGCAAATGTTAGTTGGGATCACTTCTACGCTCACACTGATGATACTTCACTAGAGGGAACTATCTTTGAAAGAAGGTGTGCTCATGGGTACTTTGTCATTTCAGCAGCAGCCGGACTATTTGTAGATCCAGGTAAAGGACCTGTACTTGCAAACTACGGTCTAGACGAACTTAGATTTACTAAGCCAGTATATGTTGGATCAACAATTCAGGTTCAGCTGACATGTAAAGAGAAGATTGATCAAGAAGCAAGAGAAGGTGAAGATCCTCGTGGTGTTGTGAAATGGCAGGTAAATGT
The DNA here is from genome assembly GCF_041587335.1 of Halobacteriovorax sp. Taxonomy (GTDB): domain Bacteria; phylum Bdellovibrionota; class Bacteriovoracia; order Bacteriovoracales; family Bacteriovoracaceae; genus Halobacteriovorax. Next base: position 19,379 of record NZ_JBFGYP010000034.1, on the reverse strand, counting down.
CATAGATGAGACAGGAGAAACTGTTGCACTAGCAACGATTCTTACTTTAGTTGCAAAATTAAAATAGTAAAACAAGTGATATTTCCCGCTCATCTAGAGCGGGCGATATTTATTAAAATGTAAGTTCTAAACCAAAATCAATCCTATCTTCGTTAAACTGATATCTATTCGTACTATATTCTATTTCTTTCTTACCAATCTTCAGTCTTAGCTCACTACTATCATGTAAGAAACTTAAAGGTCTCTTCTTATGATAAGATGCCCCATAGAATTCTTCTGTAATAGAAGTATTAGATCCAAGAGTCCATTTTTCATATTCATAAGTCATTTTATAATTATCTTCAAAAGATACGCTAAAATCAAACTTTGTTCCAAGTGAGAAACCTCTTACTTCCTCATCGATAGAGCCAAACTTCATTGACTCATAAGCAACTCCAACACCTGCATTCACATCAAATTTGATTTGCTCATTGAGGTTATAAATCAATCCATAACTCGCTTGCCATGAACTTGCTTTTAATCTAACAATATCTAAGAGTTTATTATTGTCGTAGCTTAGATACTCCTGAGAAGTTTTAATTTGCCACTTTAAGTCCTGATCTCCACCTAGGTAGAGATATATATTATCAACGATAAGGTTTAACTCTTTCTTTAAAAGATCAAATTCGACAACAGGAACAGCTTCGATATCACTATTCTTGTCAATGAGAGGGATCATTATATTTGTATTAAACCACTTATAGACCTTTTCAGATTCTAATCCGTAGCCCTTAGCGATCTGCTCTTCATTTAAACTATATTTAAAGGCGACAACATTATAATCCTTACCTTCAATTTCTATTTTTCCAGGACTCACAGTAAAGTCATTCATAACTGTATAACCATCGCCAGAAGACTCTAATTCGGCCCAGCCTTCAACAAAACTTGCGTGATGTCCCTCTGCTAAATAAGAAAGCCCAACAGTTGGTAGATAAAGAGGCCCAAGAACGGCACTTGCAACAGAGTGACCGCCTTCGTGGTCATGTGCGTATCCTCCAACTTGAAATAAACCTAATGAATATGCCCCACTAAAAAATGGAGGTGGATTCTCAATCCCCATTTGGACAACTTCAGTTTCCTCATTATTATGAACCTTAAGTAAGGCACCATCTGAATCAAAAATCATATACCAAAGAATATGTGTTGCACCTATAACAGTTTGAACAGCACCAACGGTTGCATTATCAAATAAGTGAACTACTTTCTTAGCAGTGTTACTTTTTTGATCAGCAAAGGAATTTAAAGGTAGCATTGCTACTAGTAGTGATAGTATTAGATACTTCATAGTTCTCCCAATTGTATTTACATATTAAGAGAGCAAAAAATATGCCAGATAGAGTTCGTAATTTTAGATAGTTATAAATAAGAAAAAAAAGAAATGCAGTACATGTGCATAAAGAATGATCAAAATGTATCTTTCTATATGAGCTTTTTAACTCAACAGCGAGAGGCCTAAGATGGCTTAAGCTGCACTAGAGCCCAACTTTATATTAGGTCTTGGAAGTTTAATAATAAACTCTGTAGTGACACTATTATCTAAGTAGATTTGTCCTTTGTGATTTTTAACTATTGAGGCAGAAATACTAAGGCCGAGACCAGTTCCGTGTGCTCCATCTTTAGTAGTGAAGAATGGATCGAAGATTTTCTTTTTTAACTCGTCATTAATTCCTAACCCACTATCTTCAACACTAATGTAGACAAACTCGTCATCTTGTTTTGTCTCTATCTTGATCCAAGAGTGAATCAAGTCACTTCTTTCAAGTTCATCGAACGCATTGTTTAATAAATTTAACAATACTTGTGAAATTTCAACAGAGCGAGCATTTATATACACACTTTCTTTTCCATCAAAAACAACATTTAAATCAATACCACTAGACTTAAATCGCTCACTACAAAAACTTAAAGTATCATTAACAATATCTTCGACATTAGTAAGAGTCATATCGGCCTCTCCACTATTTTTTGAAAATACTTTTAATCCTTGAACCATTTTATCAATTCTCTTAGATGTGCTATAAATTCTTTCTGCATAGTGCTCTATCTTATCCTCGTCTAGCTCATTGCGCTCAATAGACTTCATGAGTTTTCCAGAGAATCCTTGTATAATTGTTAGTGGATTATTAATCTCGTGAGCAAGTCCAGCGGCCATCTCACCTAAGCTTGCCATCTTAGAGTTATGAGAGGATTTAACTTTTTCTAAATCAAGCTCTTTCAATGCAATAGCTCTTTCTTTTGAATTTTTCTTATATGAAATATAGACCTTCATCCACACCATTGTAATAAGAACAAAAGTTATAGCAGAAAATATTACACCAATTTGCACAGATCTCACTTGTTCCGTAAGAAACTCATCACGCTTTGAACTAAGTTTTTCGGCCACACTTTGAATAATATTATTAAACTCTAATTGTGCTGACTTATAATTACTGCTAGAAAGAATAGAAAGTGCTTCATCTTTCTTTCCTTGTTTTGCTAAATTAATAACTTCGGACTCTAATGAGAAGAGCTCATCACGACGAAAGTCCTTAATAAACTCATATTGAATGTTTGAAGAGTCTAGAGTGTAGATATAGTTTTTAAAGTTAAACATTAGCGAATCTTTATCTTTTTGATAATCTTCTAGAGAGGATAAATTATAATCATAAATTAAATATTTAGACTTGCTAGTAAGAGAATCCCCTAGCCTTACATTGATAGCATTCATTTCTAACAATGGTAGGTGCACTTTATTAATTGACTCAAATTGAGAAGACATTTTGATAGTTAATGTGAGTATAGCAACCAGATAGGCCATGCTTATCAGCACTGCAAATATAATCAGCTTCTTTGGTAATAAATCACTTTGATTCATACTCTCTCCATTTAACATACTTTTACTATCGGATATTAGCAGAAAAATGTTTAGAGAAAGGTCTAAATAAAAACTAAATAACTGAAATTAAAAGACAAAATCTATAGCAGTTTCAAAGATATTTACATCTTTTTTGCCCGGATTACTGGAGAAAAAGGTAACCCCATCTGGTGAAACAGTCTTATTCTGAACCTTCAGTACTATATTTGAATTTACGTGATAATTTAAACCTATTGTTTTTGATTTTTGTCTTCCACTATAGAATGAAATTCCAGAGTCTACTTTGGTATGTTGAGAATGAGTAAAATTAAGAAGAATCTTTCTATCTAAGAAGTAATATCCTGCAAGAATATAATACGCTTGATTTTCTTTTAATATACTGGAAGAACTCTCCCACTTTGCAAACTCAGTCATAATTAGAGAGTTCAAATACTCACTCTTTAATCCAACAGAGATGAAATCTGTACTTCCAAGGTTTAAATTTGTTCTTGTATTTGTGACTATAGAGGTTCCTGGTGTAGAGCTATTTGATATCGCATCTGTATATACATTGGCAGCAAAATGACCTCTCAAGTAAGAAGCCCTTAGTGATAGAAACTTATACCCCAAAGAAATACTAGACCCAATAGCATTATTTAATCGACCCTTGATAGACGAAGCACCATCAGTAAGCACATTACTAGTTCCTGTATAAATATCAACTTCACTCATAAATGAGTTGTGAAGAATTTTATATGTAGCGCTTACTCCATTTAATTCTTCTAACGGTAGACTTGCATAGACTTCATCTGGTGGACGAACCCAAGGAATAAGAGCTCCAACTTCATAATACTCTGATATCATCCAGAGGGGCATTCTTACTCTCCCAGCTCTCATTGAGAGATCAGCGATAGGGTCCCAACTGATTTGCAATATATCAACCCGTGGAGACAGCTCACCATCAGCATCTGGCTTTGCAATAAACTGAAGAGTGAAGTCCCAGCGAGGATCAAAACGCTTATTAAGAGTCAGTCCCGCACGACTTCCTGAATTGAAGTTATTCTCATCTTTCACCCTTCCGTCAAAAGCAATATAAGGAACTTCGCTTGAGCTTCTTGAGTAAGAAAATGTACCAAAACCATTTAAGTTAATTTTATTAAAATCAAACTGAGCAAGAGTATTGAAAGATAAAATAAATGAAAAAATACATATTATGTAAGTCATATAATCCTAAATTAAGTGTGTACTAAATAATATTAGCTGCTATCATGGAATTCTACAAATAATAAATATTGGAAACTATTGCAAAATGAACCGTACGCTTTTAATTATTCTTACCGCAGTTCTTACATCTCAAAGTCTAATTGCAGCAGAGTATCTAATTGTTAGCAAAAAGAACGCAGAGGCCCAAACTATTGATAAAGATATAGTTAGAGATATATATCTTGGTAGTAAACTCTTTTGGAAAGACGGGTCGAGAATTCATCCAGTACACTTACCTATAACAGATAAGACCTTTAATCACTTTGTTGAAGAAGTAATACAAATGGACACTAGTCAGTTTCTTTCTTACTGGCGTAGGAAGTTGTTTTCAGGAAGAGCACATCCTCCAAAGCAAATCAAAAAAATAGAAGAAATAATAAAGTTCGTTGAAGACCACCCAGACTCAATAGCAATTCTGCCACTCTCTCCGAAAAATATTTCAGAACACATCACAGTTATAGAGCTAGATTAACCTTACTTAACTCATACAAAAACAACGCACCACTGCATCAAAAAAGGTGTTTCGTGCTCCGGTATTCATTGACGAAATGAGCAGCGAGAATTAGTCTTATATTTCTAAAATTATATATATTACATATTTGTAATATATAAATATTTACAGGAACTTATAATGGAAAATGGTCAAATAATTGAGCAAACCTTGCTAGATGAGCTCCCAGCTTTTGAGAACTTTCTTAATAGGATCGGTTTTAAAAGAATTGAGGGTTCAGTTTATGGACTTCTAGTTCTTTCTCCTAGCCCACTGACAAGTGTAGAGATTGAAAATACACTACAACTTTCTCAGCCTGCTGTATCTAATGCGTTAAAAGTTCTCACTCATTATGGAGCAGTTGTATCAAGAGACAGTAAAAGAGAAGACCTTGATAGGCGTATAAAAGTACACACTGTAAAAGAAGACAGCCTATCTATTGTTGCAAGTGTATTCAGAAAAAGAGAGCAAGAAACTATCCAAGACTTTAAACAGATGGCCATAAGACTAGAGAAAATCTCAAGAGATCTTTCAACAGAGAATGACCCAAGAAATAAGCGCTTAAAGTCGATCGTATCAACTTGCGAGATAGCAGAGAGTGTAATTAGCTTTGTTGTTGAATTAACAAAGAGCAAGTTGCCAGAAGAGTATCCACAAGTGATAAATCAACTGCCAAGGACCCTTCAATTATTAACAAGCGGAGTTGTACCAATGGCAAATTTAACAGATCAAGTAAAGAAAAGTTTAACTAGTAAATTAAAAGGTGGTCTTGAGAGGCTATCGGGAGAAGTGACAAAATGAAACATAGAATTGTCATCACAGGTATCGGCTTAACAGCACCAAACGGTAATAACTTAGAAGAGTTTAGAACAGCTCTTCTCGAAGGTAGATCAGGAATTACTCATACTGAAGTTAGGCACATGGGAATTAAGGCGGCAGGTTTGTGTGACTTTGATGAATCAAAGTATCAATCAAGAAAGACAAGAAAACGAGGAACAAGAGTTGGAGCAATCTCAATTTATTGCGCTAATGAATCGATAATTAACTCAAAGCTTGACTGGGAAAATATTGATAAAGATAGAGTCGGTGTATATTTAGGGATCACTGAGCACGGTAATGTTGAAACTGAAAATGAGATTCATGACCTTTATCAAAACGACTTAAATACTGAGTTCTGGTCACATCATCATAACCCTAGAACAGTTGCAAATAATCCTGCCGGGGAAGTTACTCTTAATTTAAGTATTACTGGACCTCACTACACTATTGGCGCTGCATGTGCTGCTGGTAACCTCGGAATTATTCAGGCATGTCAAATGCTTCAACTAGAAGAAGTAGATGTAGCACTTGCTGGTGGAGTTAGTGAATCACCACAAACTTTTGGTATCTTTGCAGCATTTGCAGCTCAAGGCGCCCTTGGAGAGCACGAAGACCCTACTCTAGCTACACGTCCTCTAGATATCGATAGAAATGGAATTGTTATCTCTGAAGGTGGGGCAATCTATACTCTTGAGAGATTAGAAGATGCTAAAAAGAGAAACGCTGACATTATAGCAGAAGTAGTGGGGTTTCATTCAAATAGTGATGCAAGTGACTTTGTATTACCAAACACAGAAAGACAGATTCAATGCATGAATAAAGCGATTGAAAAAGCAGGACTAAAAGTAGACGAAATCGACGTTGTTAGCCTTCATGCTACGGGAACAAAGATGGGAGATATTCAAGAGTGTGAAGCTGTAAGCCAAGTTTTTGGTTATAGTGAAAATACTTATATCAACTGCGCAAAGGGTTTCATAGGACATGCTATGGGAGCAGCAGGAGCACTTGAGCTTGCAGGAAATATCCCAAGCTTTAAAGATGGCTTCATACACCCATGTAAGAAAATAGAAAATATAGATCCAAAGTGTGACTTAAAGAATTTAGTTAATGGTGAAAAAGTTGAAAAAGAAGTCAACTACATCCTTAACAACTCTTTTGGAATGCTTGGAATAAACTCATCATTAATAGTTAAAAAATATACCCATTAGGAGGATCACAATGGAAAAAGAACTAGTAAGAGAACACGTATTAAATATTATTGCTGACGTAGCCCTAGACGATGACGTTACAACTATTGACGATGCTGTAGCACTTAGAGATCAGTTAGATCTAGACTCAATGGACTTTTTAGATATCGTTATGGAATTAAAGAAAAGACACAAGATTGAAGTTCCACAAGAAGACTACCCACAACTAGCGAGTATGAATAGTTGTGTTGAATACTTAACACCAAAGTTTGCTGCACACGCATAAATATTTAAGGCCACTCTAGTAGTGGCCTATTTAAGGAAGACCAAAAGAAATGGAAAAGTACGACGTTATAATTATTGGAGCAGGTATGAGTGGAATGGCCGCGGCCATAAGACTTGCAATGTTCGACAAAAAAGTTCTACTTTTAGAGAAGCATATTATTACAGGTGGACTTAATAGTTACTATAAAAGGGCAAAGAGAGACTTTGATGTCGGTTTACATGCTCTTACAAACTATATGGAGAAGGGAGAAAAAAAGAAACCACTCTCAAAGCTTCTTAAGCAGCTAAGAGTTCCATATGATGACTTAAAGCTATCTCCCCAGAGACACTCAAAAATACTATTTCCAGAAAAATCACTTACATTTACAAATGATTTAAATGATTTTTCACAAGAAATTGCTGATAAGTTCCCAGATCAGATTGACGGCTTCCACCAGCTAGTCTCTTACATAAATAGCTTCAGTGAAACATCACTGGATAATGAATATATACTAGCAAAAGACGTTGTCAGAAAATATATTACCAATGAAGAACTACTAGAGATGCTATTTTGTCCCCTACTTATCTACGGATCAGCATGGGAAAACGATATGGATTTCTCACAGTTTGCAATCATGTTTAAAAGTATATACATCGAAGGTTTTTCAAGGCCAGAAGGTGGAGTGAGAACAATCATTGATATACTTTTAAAAAAATTAGAAAACTTAGGACAAGAAATTCGCTTTAAAAGTGAAGTTCAAAGTATAGAAACGGTTAATGGCAAAGTTGCTGGTGTAAAATTAAAAAATGGTGATTTCATTCAGGCAGATAAAGTAATCTCTAGCATGGGTTACCCTGAAACACTTAGTGTCGTAAGTGGTCTAGATCCAAAGAAAAAGCCCGCTGTAGGCAAAATGACATTCTGTGAAAGCATCCTTGTTCTAGATAAAAAGCCTCAAGATTTAGCCTTTGATAGTACTATCGTATTTTATAACAACCGCCCAAAATACTTATATAGAGAACCTGAAAACTTATACGACCCTCAATCAGCAGTGATTTGCTTTCCAAATAACTTTACTCATGATGATTTTGATGAGGGATGGGTTCGTATCACGAATATGGCAAACTTTGATCTTTGGAATAAGCTTGAAAGGCCAGAATATAAAGCTAAGAAAGAAGAAGTTTTTAAAGATGCTTGTAGTTTAACAAAAAAACTAATTCCATCTTGGGATGGAGAAGTTGTCTTTAAAGATATCTTCTCTCCAACAACAATTAAGAAATACACAGGTCACTTTGGTGGCACTGTTTACGGATCAACAGATAAAAGTCGTGATGGCTCAACAGAAGTTCCAGGACTCTACTTATGTGGGACCGACCAGGGCTTCCTTGGGATAGTGGGCTCTATGTTATCAGGGATATCAATGGCAAACCTATACGGATTAATGGATTAATGGATTAAAATATGAAATATAATAATGTATCAATACATAGCTTTGACTATTTAGAGCCGGATGAATTTTTAACATCTGATGATATAGAGACCAAGCTATCCCCTGTCTATAATAGACTTAACCTACCTACTGGGAGGCTAGAGCTTATGACAGGTATAAAGTCTAGAGGGATCTGGCCAAACGGAACAAGGCCAAGTGATCTATCAACGAGGTCAGCTGAGAAGCTACTTAAGAAGAGCAATGTAAACAAATCAGACATAGGTCTACTTATTCATGCAAGTGTATGTAGAGACTTCCTAGAACCATCAACAGCGTCTGTAGTACATCATAATCTCGAGTTAAATGAAGACGCTATGATTTATGATTTATCCAATGCGTGCCTAGGAGTAGTTAATGCTATGTCTATGGCCGCAAACATGATTGAACTAGGTCAAATTAAGTATGCACTAATAGTTTCAGGTGAAAATGGTGGTCCACTCCTAACACAAACTATAGATCACTTAAATGCAGACTCAACACTAACAAGAAAATCAATAAAGAAATATATAGCCAATCTAACAATTGGCTCTGCCTCAGTAGCTTACCTACTTTGTCATAAAGACCTTGCCCCTAATGCTCCAAGAATTGTAGGTGGAGCAGTTTGTACAGATTCAAGTGCAAATATTCTTTGCCAAGGTGATGGAGATACTACTTCTTTAATGATGGAAACAGATTCTGAAGAACTGTTGAAACATGGTCTAGAATTAGCAAAAAAGAACTGGAATAAAACAAAAGATACACTTGGATGGAAGAACTCAGATGTTGATTGGGTTATTGGTCACCAAGTAGGAACAGCGCATGAGACATTGACTATGAAGGCAATGGAGTTAAGTGATCATAAAACTTACACTACATATGAATCTCTTGGAAATACTGGTTCAGCTGCTCTACCAATTACATTAGCAAAGTTAAATGAAACAAATAAAATTCAAAAGGGCGAAAAAGTTGCTCTTTTAGGCATTGGAAGTGGATTAACTTCTATAATGTTAGGAGTAGAATGGTGAAAGCAATAACAATACCAGCAAACTTAAAAACAGAGTATCCATTTACCCCAAAGTCCCTGACTCTAAAATCAGGATATAAATTATCTTATCTAGATGAAGGGTCAGGACCTGTAGTAATAATGGCCCACGGAAATCCGACTTGGTCTTTCTACTATAGAAATGTAGTAAAAAAACTTCAAAGTAAATTTAGAGTAATAGTCCCCGATCACATTGGTTGTGGACTTTCAGATAAGCCTCAAGATTATGACTATACGCTAAAAAATCATATTGATAATTTAGATGAACTCATAAGTTCATTGAATATAAATGACTACAATATAATTGTTCACGACTGGGGTGGTGCCATTGGAATGGGACTAGCGACAAGACATCCGCAAAATGTACAAAAAGCAATTATATTAAATACTGCAGCTTTTACATCAAAGCTAATACCTAAGACTATAAATATTTGTAAAAATCCACTCTTTGGAGAATGGTTAGTTCGAAAGTTTAATGCATTTGCTTGGCCTGCAACTTTTATGGCGACAAATATAGGATTAAGCAAAGAAGCTAAAGAAGGCTACCTACTTCCATATAATAATTATGAAAATAGAATTGCCACAGCTAGATTCGTAAAAGACATTCCGATGACAAGTACACATCCAAGCTGGAATACTTTGAAAGACATTGAAAACAAGCTAGAAACCTTAGAGTGCCCTAAGCTTATTCTTTGGGGAGAAAAAGACTTTTGTTTTAATATGAAATTCTACAATAGATGGACACAGATATTTCCTAATGCAAATAGAAAAGTATTCAAAAATGCTGGTCACTACATACTTGAAGATGCAAGAGATGAAGTAAACGAAGATATTTTAAAATTCCTAAGCGAGTAATTATGAATATTGCAGACCTATTAGTTAAAAGAGCAAATGAGCTTCCAAACAAGGTTGCCATTAAGGCCCCAATTAATAGAATTAAGAATGGAAGTTACACATACAAAAGTAAAACTTTCAAAGAACTTCTTGATACAACAAGGTCAATTGCAAATGGTCTTCACTCCAAAGGACTTATTGCTGGAGATAAAGCAGTAGTATTTGTTAAGCCGGGTCTAGACTTCCCTGCCATAACCTTTGCACTATTTTCTCTTGGAATTGTTCCCGTATTTATCGATCCTGGAATGGGAAAAGAAAATCTTTTAAGGTCTATTAAGCAAGTTCAACCAAAGGCGCTAATCGCTGTACCAATCGTTCATTTCTTAAGACTATTTAAAAGGGATGCCTTTAAATCAGTAAAGTGCTTTATCACTACAGGAGCACTTACCTGGCCTGGTATGTCTTCAATGAAGAATTTAAAGAAAATGCCACCAAAAGAAGTTCAAACAAAAATTGATGAAAAAGAACTTGCAGCAATTCTATTCACATCTGGCGGAACAGGAATTCCTAAGGGAGTAGAATACACTCATAAGATATTTACGAAACAAACCGAGCTTCTTCAAAATATTTTTTCTTTAACAAATGAAGATATAGATATCCCAGGTTTCCCACTTTTTGCTCTATTCACTATAGCTATGGGCATGACTAGCTGTATTCCAGATATGGACCCATCTAAACCTGCCACTGCTGATCCAGAAAAACTAGTACAGAATATTATTGATAATAAAGCAACATTTGTAGCAGGTTCACCTGCGATATGGGATAAAGTTGGATCATATTGCAAAGAAAAAAATATAACATTACCAAGTGTAAAATATCTCGTTATGTTTGGTGCTCCTGTGAGTAAAGAAGTACACTTAAACTTTTCAAGTGTATTAACTAATGGAACAACTTACACACCATACGGTGCTACGGAGTCTCTTCCGGTGGCCAACATATCAGGTAAGTACCTGCTAGAAAATACAGTAGATAAATCGGCCAAAGGACTTGGAACCTGTGTTGGAAAACCTATCCCATCAATGAATGTAGCAATCATTTCAATAACTGATGAAGTGATCTCCACAACAAAAGAAATGAAAATACTACCCACAGGAGAGATTGGTGAAATAATAGTTCAAGGAGACACAGTAACAAGAAGTTATTTTGAAATGCCTATAAAAACAAAAGAAGCTAAAATTTATGATGGAGATGTATTCTGGCATAGAATTGGAGATCTTGGTTACTTAGATGAACAAGGCTACCTTTGGTTTTGTGGAAGAAAAACTCATCGCGTAGAAACAGAAGACCAACTGATGAGTTCAATACAATGTGAGGCAATTTTCAATGAACATAACCTCGTAGAAAAATCAGCGTTAGTTGGAGTCTATAGAGGTAATAACTATCAAACACCTGAACTAGTGGTTCAACTAAAAGACCCTACTAAAAAATCTAAAAGACTAAAGGATGAACTACTTAAAATGGCCAGTGCTCACCCTCATACAAGTGAAATTAAAAGTATATGGTACCATGACCAGTTTCCAGTCGATGTAAGACACAACATAAAAATTGACCGTCTCAAACTAAGAGACCTTGCTGAAAGTGGAGATTTATCGTGAAGATTCTAGTTACTGGTGCCGGAGGTTTTTTAGGCTACTACATTGCTAGAGATTTAAAAAACTTAGGTCATGATGTTTACAACTTCTCTAGATCACATCACAAAGACTTAGATGAAATCAATGTAGAAACAAGAGCTGGAAACCTAAATGACCCTTCAAGTATTGGAAGAGCACTTGAAGGTATTGAGGCAGTATTTCACGTTGCAGGAAAAGTAGCAATGTGGGGAAAATGGGATGACTTCTATCAGACAAATACTATCGGAACTCAAAACTTAGTAAATGCTTGTATTGAGAAAAGAATTAAAAAGTTTATCTACACTTCAACACCAAGTGTAGTCTTTGGTAGTGGTGACATTGAAAATGGTAACGAGGGGCTAGACTACCCTAAAGAGTTTTTAAGTCTATACGCTAAATCAAAAATGCTCGCTGAAAAGTATGTTTTAGAAAAAAACTCTAATGACTTCTTAACTTGTGCAATTAGACCTCACCTTATTTTTGGCCCTAGGGATAAGAATATAATTCCAAGATTACTTGAAGCATCTAAAAAAGGTAAACTAAAGAAAATTGGTAACGGTGAGAACTTAGTTGATATTATATATGTGGAGAATGCAGCGAAAGCACATATTCAAGCATTTGAGAGTATAAGCTCAGATTCTCCTGTCGCAGGTTCGGCCTACTTCATAGGACAAGAAGAGCCTGTAAAACTTTGGGATTTTATAAATACAATATTAAGAGCTCATGGGCAGGACTCAATAACGAAAAGTATTTCTATCAAGTCTGCTTACGTCGTAGGCTCAATCATAGAGTTCATATTGAAGGTCTTTCGCATTTGGAATGTACATCCACCAATGACAAGATTTGTAGCACTACAGCTTGGGAAAAGTCACTATTTCTCACATTCTAAAGCAAAAAGTGACTTTGGTTATAGCCCAGTAATTAGTACAGATGAAGCAATTGCTAGAATTAGTCCATAGAGGCTGGACTTCTTAGATTGTTGTCTCTTCTAAAATTATCAACAATACCTAGTCCATCAAAGCGCCCCTCATTAAAGTATGTGATAAAAGGTGAACCTTCTGATGTATAGGCTTCGAAATTTCCATAGTAGTAAACATTGTCATAACCAAAGAATGAAAGAATTTGTGTTTTATTCTTATGTTCTAAATATATTGTTTGGATAATATCCTTCAAACGCCAAAGAGGAACAGCGGCCATATCTTGAGACTCTAACTTTCTAGAGTACTCCTCCATACATTTCCTTCTCTTCCTACTACGCTTAAAGAATCTATATCTCTTTGTTTTATTATTACAGTAGCTATAAAGGTTTGCAGTAAAGTCATTTAAGGCCCATTCTGTATAAAACTTATTTGAAGCTGTTTTCATTTCATTAAGACAACTATTAAAGAGGTTCCTAAACCATTTGAAAACCCCTTTCTTCTTTGCTCCACACATACTTTCATAACGTGCTTTCATTTCAGATTGGCTATGACCTAATAAGTAGTAAAGACCATCTTTATTTATCTTATAGTCTCCATTAATCTTAACAGGTCCTATCAATTGGTCTTGTTCAAAAAGTTTTATTGCTAATGGGTCAACGCCGGAATAGTTATTTAATACCTCTAGAGCTGCCTTTTTATGTGACTTCTTTGTCACTGTATCAGTTTTTGCTGTAAAGAAATTATGAGAAAACCCTATTGATACAGATTCTTCTTTTTTCATATCAATATCTTTTTCACTTGTTATTAAGTTCTCATCTGCAGAATACTCAACAATGACCTTTTTAGAGTCACTACTATCTTTATTAATAATAGAGTCTAACTTCAGTAAAGACTTCACAAGAACTGCTACTAGTCTTGAAAATATGTTTTGCTTATACTTAATTTTCTCAAAATAGTGCTTAAAAAATCGATGAACATTTCCATCTTTAACAATTTCTATTTGCTGTGTACTCGCCTCTTTTTGTCCACCCCAAAAGAGCAATCCATATTTAGATTCTTTTTGTTCAGTCTTTCTTTGTTCTAGTGAAACAATATTATTTCTAAGGGCGTAAATATCAGACTCTTGACCATTTAGTATTCTCTCAACCTGTTGAGAGTAGTATGTATCTTTCTTTAGTTTCTCATAGTCCTCTTCATAGAAAGTAAGGTATGTTTTTTGAGCATCTTCAAGTGTGTAGCTGAAGTCATATTTAAGAAGCGTCATCTGAATTAATTTTAAGAATTCAATACCAATACTTGCAGACACACCTACACTAGCAGACTTAACTTTCTCCATAGTGATTCGTAGTTTTTCTTTCTCTGTCGATTTCTCTTCATCGTGAATGGACTGGATATCTACTCTAGATAGTGTCTCATAACTTGCAAGAACACCTGCGCTCCCAAAGATTGGGCCATAAATAGGAGCTCCAGCAATTGCTCCGGCCTTTAAAGATAGAGAATCTTCTTTTTGAAGAAATTCATATTCGTTTAAATCAAGGTACTGTTTATTTGAGAACTTAGTGAATGCAAGAAATAATTTATCAAAGTGTAAGGTAAGTCCTTCCATATAACTGTTTGCAAAGTGAACAGATCTAAATGTCCTTCGAAAAGAGATACCTGCAAAAGCTGCATACTGCTGTTCAGAAAAATCAACTATTCCTTGATCTTTAAGGTTTGTTAGTAACTTTGCAGCGTTAATATCAATAATAAATTCATCAGAAACAATCCATTTATCATCACTAAATAGATCTGGTGCTACGGTTCTTCCTGCGATAACGGAGAAATCAAAAAAGTCATGGCTATACTTAATACCAATATTATTAAGTCCACCAAATACAGTTGTATTTTGTCCACCTAATACATTTGCGGCCTGTCTCTGACCTATAGAATCGTATGTAGTAGAAAATTCATTTAGAATATTTCGATAAAGAACATTATCATTTGCAAGCTCATAACCAGAGCTTTTAAGACCAAAAGAATAGTCTCCATATACAGAATGGAGTTTTTCTTCATCTAGAATTTGGAAATGTTCGAATTTCTCACCAGCTAATACTTTAGTGGATAGATATAAGACTACACTTATAAGAACATAATGCACTAATTTCATCTCACTACCTTTAACAGAAATCGTGGGACTGATGATTAGTGATCTTACGTGCAGTATAATAATCAGCAATTTTAGAATTCTATCACAGACTTTTCGGTTACCTCAATTGTTGACTTAATAGATAAGATACTCAAAATGAGAAAATCCTACATTTTAAGATATTTACACATTTCTCTGATAAAATATGGATTAGAAATTCAACGACTTACAAGATAGATAATTACTATCAGTCATTAGATATAATTGATTTCATATATATTGCCAATTCGAGTACTCTGTTAACAGAAACAAACGCAAACCTTAGGAGGCGAAAATGAGTTTTGAAAACAAAGAAGGACAGAACGTTCCATCAGCAACTTTTAAAATTATAAATGAAAAAGGACTACAAAGTGTAGAATCAGATAGCTTATTCAAAAATAGAAAAGTTATTGTCTTCTCACTACCAGGTGCCTTTACACCAACTTGTTCATCAACACACTTACCAAGATATAACCAACTAGCAAAAACTTTTGCAAAAGATGGTGTAGACGAAATCGTATGCCTTTCAGTTAACGATGCATTCGTTATGAAGTCTTGGGGAGAAAATCAAGAAGCTGATAATGTAACTTTATTGGCCGATGGAAATGGTGAATTCACAGAAAAAATGGGACTATTAGTTGATAAGTCTGACCTAGGTTTTGGAAAGAGATCTTGGAGATATTCAATGTTAGTTAACAATGGTGTTATTGAAAAAATGTTCATTGAGCCAGATAAGCCAGGTGACCCATTTGAAGTAAGTGATGCTAACACAATGTTAAACTATATTAACAAAGATGCTAAGCTACCACATGCTATTACTGTTATTACTAAGCCAGGTTGTCCTCACTGTAAGAAAGCTAAAGAGCTTCTTGCAAGTAAGGAGTTAGACTTTGAAGAAATTATTCTTGGAAAAGATGCTACAAGTGTATCTCTTGCTGCACTATCGGGATCAGGAACAGTTCCTCAAATCTTTATCGATGGTAAAAAGATTGGTGGAAACGACGACTTACAAAAACATTTTGCATAGAGACTTGACCTCGCCTTAACCGGCGAGGTTTCTTTTCTTATAGATTATCAGCAACAGTATTCACAACATCACTGTCAAAGTGATTGCAACTCATACCAGCATCAACTTTTATTCCTGTAGCATTAATCCCACTTGAAAGAGGGCTTAATAAAAATGCTATCGTATTTGCAACTTCCACAGTTTTAAGGTTTTCTTTACGAAGTGTTAACTTCTCCGCAAAAAGATAGTTATTGATATAACCAGGTATTCCAGCAGAAGCAGAAGTCTTAAGAGGTCCAGAACAAACAGCATTACACCTTACTC
Source organism: Halobacteriovorax sp. (assembly GCF_041587335.1). Taxonomy (GTDB): domain Bacteria; phylum Bdellovibrionota; class Bacteriovoracia; order Bacteriovoracales; family Bacteriovoracaceae; genus Halobacteriovorax. The sequence continues at coordinate 3,055 of NZ_JBFGYP010000034.1, read as the reverse complement.
TAGACTTCATACTTAATGACTTAGCTAAGTAGGCCACAGTTGCATCTAGTGTTGCCTTTATAGGTCCCATATATCCGTAGCTTGTTGCTCGCGTATCAGAAATTGAAACTGTAACAATTGAAGCATCGTGATCAAAAGATGATGATAAAGCATTAGATAAAGAAACAAGTGAAAATGATGAAATGTTTGTAGCTTGTAGGTAGTCTGCTAACTTTGTTTCATGAAATGGCTTTATACCTTCAGAATAATTTGCAAAAGCTATAGAGTGTAGGAACCCATTAATCTTTATCCCTAAATCTTCAATACTTTTTCCAAAGTTATCTATCGCCTGAGAATCTTCAACATCTAGAATATAGATTTGAGATTCAGGAAAAAGCTTTTGTACTTTTTCTTTATGATCATCAGATTGGACAGTGAATATTAAATTCGACCCAGCTTCACTTAATATCTTAGCACTGTGATAAGCAACGCTCTTTCTATTTGCGACACCAGATATTACAAATGTTTTATCTTTAAATCCAAAATCCATAATTATTCCTCAATTAAAGCACAACTAAAATCAATGGCCATAACAACTTTCCCATTTACAGTTGAGCGACCCTTCATATAATACGCATTTGAAATCTGATCTATTAGTGTAACATCCATAATCAGCTCATCACCAGGTTTAACAAAGTTTTTAAACTTAGCACTATTAACCTTAGTCACAACACCTAGTCCCTTACCTTCCATTGTCGCCATAAGAAGAGCACCCGTCTGGAAAGAAGCTTCCTGAAGAAGTACACCAGGCATTATAGGATTACCTGGAAAGTGCCCTTTAAAGAAGTCCTCTTCACCAGTTAGAGTTAGAGATGTTTTAATTGAATTATCACCTCTCTCAATAACTTTATCTACGAAAAGAAACGGAGGCTTTTGAGGGAGAAGTTCTAGCACTTCATTTGAAAACTTACTCATTATAAACCACCAGTAATTTCAAGTGATGTTCCAGTAATGTATCCAGCATGCTCACTACTTAAAAATAAAACAGCGTTCGCTACTTCTTCAACCTTACCAAACCTTCTAAGAGGTACTTGTTTTTTATATTCTTTAACTTGATCAGCTGGGAGGTCTGCAATTAACTCAGTTTCAATAAATCCAGGGCAAATATTATTCACTGTAATTCCTTTCTTACCCACTTCTTTTGAAAGTGACTTTGAGAGTGCTACTTGACCTGCTTTTGATGCAGCGTAGTTTGCTTGGCCAGAGAGGCCTAGTGCACCACCGACAGAGCTCATATTAACGACTCTTCCGTAACGGTTCTTCATCATCAGAGGAATAGACATTTTAGTCATTAGGAAAGTTCCCTTTAAATTAACATCCATGACACTATTCCAGTCTTCAGTTGGCATAAGAGCTAAGACGTTGTCTTTTCTTATTCCTGAGTTGTTAACTAAAATATCAACCTTCTGGTATTCAGATTCAACATAAGTAAAAAATTCTTGAACCTGATCTTCCTTAGAAACATCAAATTTTCGAAGATCAATATTCTTACCTAACTCACCAAGAGAGTCTTTGAAGCTATTAGCGGCCTCATCATTCGACGTATATGTTGCAATAACTGTTGCTCCGTGGTTAAGAAAAGCTGTTGTTACACCTTTACCAATACCTCTAGTTCCACCAGTTACAATTACTACTCTATTTTCAAAATTAAAATTCATCATTATGTATCACCTATTTAGAAAGAAAAGTTTCTACTTCATGGGATTGTATTATCCCGTAATTAGCAGCACCGAGCCACCCTGACATTATAATTCCAACAGACCCTGAGTGAAATAATCCCTCAACCTGCTTATGCATTTCCATACTAACTGGTAGTCCCTCAAACTTTGTACCAAAGCTTGCGCCCTTATTGTGATGAGTATACTTCTCCACAGTCAGAGGAGTCGAACAGTCTATATAATCTATTTTTTCTCTAACACCTGGGATAATTTTCTCAAGCGTTTCGAGGGCCCTTTCAATTGTAAAATTCTTTTTTTCTAAATACTCTTCTTTTGACAAGTTTACCCAATCTTCATAACGAGCATTACTAGAAGAAACAACTGCATATCTATCTTCTCTATCCTCTCTCATTTCGGGATAGTATACAGAGAAAGTCTGACTACCTACCTTTGGTGAAAGAATCAAATCAGTATTAAAAGCATCATCATCAGAATAGAAAACAAGTTCGCCTATATCTGGAATAGACTCCCCCTTTTTAATCCCCATAAAAACCTGACAGCTAGAAGTATTCAATCTTACCTTCTTAGCCTGATCAACATAGTTGTTGTCAAAGTGCTCTTCTCCAGCAAGCTTAAACACTGTACTAATAAGATTTGAGTTTGAAAGAACAGACTTAGCATTTATGAGTTTACCGCCAAGGTGAACACCTTTAACTTTTTTATTTTCAATAACAATATCATCAACTTTAGAATGGAGTTTAATATCTACACCATTACTTATAAGTTCTTCTTTCATCATAGAAATTAACTTATCAGTTCCGCCCTGAAATATATAAACACCCTTACTCATAAAATTAGAAAATACGATTCCATATGTAATCGCAGGATCTTCAAGAGTTGACCCGTTGGCATAGACAATCGGTTCCATTAAAAATCTATGAACATCATTTCGACCAGGAAAGAACTTCTCAAAAAGCTCACCATTAGTCATTCCACTATCATCATAGAAATTCATAGCTGCTAAATGGTCGAAAAAACCAATTACAACCTTTTCATCAAGCTTAAAAGTTTCTGTCAGAATTTTTATATAATTAGTTTTAGTAAAATCTGTTTCAATATTAAACTGAGGATTTGAGAACTTAACACTTTTAACTTGTACAATTCGGCTTGCAATTTCTTTTGACCAATACTTTCGACATGTTTTAATCATTCCAACTGGAAATCCATGAAGAGAGACATCAAAAATATGATCGCCTGTCTGTCTCTTAAACCAAGTAGCAAATCCACCTAATTTATTATGAGATTCAAGAAGTAGAACACTTCTGCCATTTCGAGCCAGTTTATTGGCCGCTGTCATT